>CAZBAN010000026.1:13882-28289 GCA_964489895.1 uncultured Dehalococcoidales bacterium | reverse complement strand
AGCCGAGGAAGCCCCTGCCGAAGCGGCGGAGGAGAAACCGGCAAAGCCGGCGGCGAAGAGAAAGAGGAAGACAGCCACGGCGAAAGCCGAGGAAGCCCCTGCCGAAGCGGCGGAGGAGAAACCGGCAAAGCCGGCGGCGAAGAGAAAGAGGAAGACAGCCACGGCGAAAGCCGAGGAAGCCCCTGCCGAAGCGGCGGAGGAGAAACCGGCAAAGCCGGCGGCGAAGAGAAAAAGAAAGACAGCCACGGCGAAAGCCGAGACGACGGAACCGGTAGCTGAGGAAGCACCGGCTGAAGAAGAAGGGGAGAGCAGTGCTGCAACCTAAACGCGTGAAATACCGCAAAGTCCAGAAAGGAAGACGCCGGGGTAAGGCTAACTCGGGGAACACGATTGCCTTTGGCGATTACGGTCTGCAGGCGCAGGAATCCGCCTGGCTGACTGCCCGTCAGATTGAGGCGGCGCGTCGTGCTATCACCCGGCATGTCCGCCGCGGTGGCAATGTCTGGATACGTGTTTTCCCTGATAAACCTATCACAAAGAAAGCGGCTGAAACCCGGATGGGTTCCGGAAAAGGCGCTCCTGACCACTGGGTAGCTGTGGTCAAAGCGGGGAGAATATTATTTGAAATGACTGGAGTTGCCGAGGATGTGGCTAAAGAAGCGATGCGGCTCGCCTCGCATAAACTCCCTATAAGCACGAAATTTTTAACCAGGGATGCCGGTGTTGCCGCCGGTACTGAAGATTCGGCAGGAGAATAATCCAGATTGAATATCGAGGAAATTAGAGCGCTCAGTCCTGAAGACCTGGTAAAGCAGATTGAAGAAGCTCATAAAGAGCTCTTCGACCTGCGTTTCCGGCTGTCCACCAGGCAGCTGGTAAACCATCAGGAGCTCCGGAGAGTAAGAAAAGAGATTGCCAGGATGGAGACTGTTAAAAGAGAAAGAGAACTGGATATAGCCAGGTAAAGGTGAAAGATGGATAAAAGGCAGAAAACGCGGATAGGTCGTGTCGTGAGTGACAAAATGGATAAGACTATCGTTGTGGCGGTGGATACCTTTAAACGTCACCCTTTATACCGCAAGACCATCAGGAGAGCGGTTAAGTATAAAGCTCATGATGAAAAGAATGAGTGCAGGGAAGGCGATGTGGTAAGAATCATCGAGACACGCCCCCTCTCCAAAGAGAAAAGGTGGCGGGTGGGTGAAATTATAACGAGGAAGGAAGTAGTAGAGGTTAAACCGGAAGAGGTTTCCTGAAACAGGGTTGAGGTTAGACCGGAATGATTCAGACTAATACTAGACTTAGAGTAGCAGATAATACCGGTGCCCGGCAGATTATGTGTATCGGGATACTGGGCGGCACCGGTAAGAAATATGCCCGGGTTGGTGACGTTATCACGGCTTCGGTAAAGAGGGCGATACCCGGCGGAGCGGTGAAAAAGGGAGAGGTGGTCAGGGCGGTAATTATCCGCACCGTACAACCATACCGGCGTCCAGACGGTTCTTCCATCAGGTTTGATGAAAACGCCGCCGTTATTCTTACCGATAAGAATAACCCCAGGGGGACCCGCATATTCGGACCGGTAGCCAGGGAAATGAGAGAGAAGAATTTTACCAAAATAATATCGCTGGCACCCGAGGTTCTGTAATTATGAAGATTAGAAAGAATGACAACATACTGGTTATCGCCGGAAAGGATAAGGGTAAGAAAGGTAAAGTGCGTTATGCTTACCCCAAGACCGGCAGGATACTGGTAGAAGGAATAAATTTCGCTAAAAGGCATACCAGAGCCACGGGCCAGGTCAGGCAGGCGGGTATAATAGAGCGTGAGGAAACGATTGACGTTTCGGATGTGTTGCTGGTATGCAGCAAATGCAATCGCGCTGCCCGGATAGGCTTCAAGAAACTGGAAGGCGGTAAGAGGGTCCGGGTGTGTAAAGCCTGTAATGAGGTGATTGACTAGGTGGCACGCTTGAAGGACAAATACAGGAACGAGGTTACTCCGGCGCTGATGGAGCGCGGTGGGTACAGGAACGTTATGGAGGTGCCCCGCCTGGAGAAGGTGGTGCTGAATATCGGTATTGGAGAAGCGATTCAGAACGCCAAAGCTCTCGAAGCGGCTGAAGAAGACCTGGCTATAATTTCGGGACAACACCCGATAACCACCCGTGCCAAGAAGTCCATCGCCGCTTTCAGGTTGAGGACGGGGATGCCCGTCGGGCTGAAAGTCACCCTGCGCGGAGAGCGTATGTATGACTTCCTGGATAAGGTGTTCAATACGGTATTATGCCGTATTCGTGAGTTTCAGGGGGTATCCAGAAACTCTTTTGATGGTCGTGGGAACTATACTCTGGCTTTTAGAGAACAGACGGTTTTTCCTGAGATTGATTACGATAAGATAGATAAGGTCAGGGGACTGGAAGTATCGGTGGTTACCACGGCAAAGACAGACGAGGAAGGAAGGCAGCTTCTGGAACTACTCGGTATGCCTTTCGCTCCCGAGTAAGTGGAGTAATAATGGCAAAAAAATCGGAAATTGCGAAGTGGTTGCGACCGCCCAAATACAAGGTACAGCAGCATAACAGGTGCCATTTATGCGGTCGGCCCCGTGCCTACATGCGCAAATTCGCCTTATGCCGCATCTGTTTTCGCAAGCTCGCCCTTAACGGGCATATTCCCGGCGTAAGGAAGTCGAGCTGGTAATAAAAAGGTGTAAAAAGAGGCTAACAGTGAAAAATAGTCTGAAGGAGGAAGAGTGACCGTCTCAGACCCGATAGCGGATATGCTGACCAGGATACGCAATGCTGTCATGGTGAGGCATGATTCTGTGCTTATACCGTCCTCGAAAACGAAGGTGGCTATCGCCAGAATCCTGAAAGAAGAAGGCTTTATTACTGAATACGAAGTGCAAAAAGGTAAGACGCACCAGTCGATAAGAATTCAGTTGAGATATGATGAAGACGGCGAGTCGATGATAACCGGGCTGGAGCGGGTAAGTAAACCCGGTCTGAGGGTGTACGTCGGCCAGAAGGAAATCCCCCGGGTCGCCGGTGGGCTGGGTATAACAATCCTGTCTACCTCCAAGGGTGTAATGACGGGACAGAGCGCTTGGCGACAGGGGACTGGCGGAGAGTTGCTGTGTTACGTGATGTAAAGTACTTCGGGAGTATTGTCTATGTCTAGAGTAGGACAGGCGCCGATAACTATTCCGAAGGGTGTAACGGTGGATATAAATAACGGTGAGGTCGCTGTAAAGGGACCCAAAGGGGAGTTAAAGCGTCCCGTAAACCGGGATATGATTATCACGCTAGAGGATGACACTCTGACGGTGTCCCGTCCCACCGACGGCAGGGAGCACCGCTCCATGCACGGACTGACCCGGAGCCTTATAGCCAATATGGTGGAAGGAGTCTCCGGAGGCTTTGAGAAGGCGCTCGAGATAGTCGGCGTCGGTTATCGGGCTGAAAAATCAGGAAATAAGCTGGTACTGCGTATCGGCTTCTCACACATGGTGGAGGTTGACCCTATGCCGGGTACAACTCTTGATGTGGAGAAAGGCACTCGCATCACGGTTCAGGGTATTGATAAGGAAATAGTTGGTGAGATGGCAGCCAGAATCAGGGCAGTCCGCCCACCTGACGCCTATAAAGGTAAAGGTATCAGGTATGCCGGAGAAACGGTCCGGCTTAAACCCGGCAAAGCGGGTAAGGCTATAGGCGGGAGAGAATAAGATGGCAAAAGAGAGCCGGGTAGAGGCTCGTAAAAGAAGACACGCCAGGGTCAGGGAAAAGATAAGAGGAACTCCCTCCATTCCCCGACTGTGTGTTTTCCGCAGCTCGAACCATATTTATGCTCAGGTGATTGATGATTCGCAAGGGCAGACTATCGCCGCTGCTTCGACTCTGGATGCCGAGATAAAAGGTGCCACCGATGGCAAGACGAAGACCGGCAAATCCGGGCTGGTCGGCGCTCTGGTAGCCAAGCGGGCACTGGGTAAAGGCGTAGAGAAGGTAGCTTTCGACCGTGGCGGATATAAGTACCACGGTAGAGTGAAAGCTCTGGCTGAGGCGGCTCGCCAGGAAGGACTGAAATTTTAAGGGAGTCAGTTTAGATAAATGCAGGAACGAAAAAGCACAATCGATGCTACAGAGCTAACGCTGACTGATAAGCTGATAAACATTAACCGGGTTGCCAAGGTGATGAAAGGCGGTAAGCGTCTCAGCTTTAGCGCCCTGGTAGTTACCGGAGACGGCAGCGGACACGTGGGTTTAGGTCTGGGCAAGGCTAATGAGGTGCCCCTGGCGATTAACAAGGCTAATGCCACCGCCAGGAGAAACCTGATTAAAGTGCCCCTGGCCGGAACGACCATTCCTTATGAAACAACGGTCAAATACGGCGCCGCCAGGGTCATGCTGAAACCCGCCTCACCTGGTACGGGCATTATCGCCGGCGGTAGTATCCGCGCAGTGCTCGAGGCGGTTGGTGTCAAGGATATCCTTACCAAGAACCTGGGCAGCACCAACCATATTAATGTAGCCAAAGCGACGATGCTTGCCCTGAGCAGGCTCAGGGACCCGAAGAGGGGAGTGGCAAAACGAAAGGGACTGCCTTTCGAACCTCCCGAAGAGGAAATCCCGGTGCCTGTAGTGCCTGAAATCGATGATGACGTGGTGGCTGACGAAGGTTAGGAAAAGCGGTAAAAATGACGAAAATAAACATAACCCTGGTAAAAAGTGGAATTGGATACAATCAGTCTCAGAAGAGAACCCTGAGAGCTCTCGGTTTTCACAGGCTTAACCAGAGCGTTACCCATGACGATACCGCCTCTATCCGGGGCATGATTAACAAGGTAAGGCATCTGGTCAGGGTGGAGGTAAATTCAGATGAGGCTTGATACGTTATCTCCGGCACCCGGCTCCAAGAAAGACAGGAAACGTGTTGGCCGGGGCAACGGCAGCGGATACGGCACTTATTCGGGGCGCGGCGTAAAAGGACAGAAGTCCCGCTCCGGTTTCAGGATGCGTCCCGGCTTTGAAGGCGGTCAGCTTCCAATAATCGAACGTCTGCCGCGTAAGCGCGGCTTTACCAATATCTTCAGGACTGAATATACCGTTGTTGATATCAGCAGGCTTAATACCTTTGAGCCCGGCGACGAGATAACGCCGGAAAAGATGCTGGCTGCCGGACTGGTGAAATCCCTTAAGTACCCGGTGAAAATTCTGGCAAAGGGTGAAATTGAGCATCCTCTTACGGTAAAAGCGCACAGGTTCTCCGCCGCCGCAAAGACCAAGATTGAGGCGGCGGGAGGTACAGCGGAGGAGGTGGGGTTTGCGTCAGAGGCAGACTAGACCGAGACTTCTACAGGCGATGCTCGACGCTTTCCGGCTGCCGGACTTAAGGCGCCGTATTCTGTTTACCTTCGGCATTCTGGTAGCGTTCCGTTTCGTGGCGCATGTTCCCATGCCCGGAGTGGATGCGGATGCCCTTTCATCACTGTTCGAGCAGAACGCCCTGCTGGGTATGCTGGACATGTTCAGCGGCGGTGCCATGAGAAACTTCAGCGTGGCGGCGATGGGAGTTTACCCCTATATAACCGCTTCAATTATCATGACACTGATGACGCCGGTCATCCCGCGCCTGCAGGCTATGGCTGAGGAAGGAGAAGCCGGCAGGGACAGGATAAACAGGATTACACACTGGCTGACCATCCCTATCGCCGGGTTTGCCGGTTACGGACAGATAATCGTGCTGCAGCGGGCTGACCCGCCTGTGCTTGAAAGCACCGCTGCCCTGCCGATGGTAGCCATGATTGCTTCCCTGATAGCCGGTACGATATTCCTGGTCTGGCTGGGTGAGTTAATTACAGAGTACGGTATCGGAAACGGGATATCCATAATTATCTTCGGCGGTATTGTTGCCGGATACTGGTCGATGGTCGGAAGCGGTATGCTTGCCGGACAACAGGGACAGGTCGGCGGGCTTGTCGCTTACATTCTCATCGCTCTGGCGACCGTTGTCCTGATAGTGTTGTTCACGGAGGCGCACCGGCGTATACCGGTGCAGTATGCCCGTACCGTCTACCGCGGCAACCGCATGTACAGGCAGGCGGGTTCGACGCATATCCCTTTGCGGGTTAATACAGCCGGGATGATACCGCTTATATTCGCCATGTCGCTGGTGCTGTTTCCGGGCGTGATAGCGAGCTATTTTGCCGGTCCATCGTCTGACCCGAATTTTGCCAATAGCATTATGAACATATTCACACCGGATGCGTCTTTGCCATTGGGCTTGATTTACTGGGGTATATATTTCGTTATGGTTATTGCCTTTGCTTTCTTTTATACCATGGTGATTTTCCAGCAGCAGGACCTGGCAGGTACCCTGCAGCGGCAGGGGGGATTTGTGCCCGGAATCCGTCCCGGCAGGTTTACCTCTGACTATTTCAATCAGGTTATTTCCCGTATTACCTGGGCAGGTGCTCTCTTCCTGGCGCTTGTGGCAATTATACCTTTCCTGTCGCGGGAGATTACCAACGTCCAGGTGATACAGCTGTCCAGTATGGGACTGTTGATTGTGGTCGGCGTGGTACTGGATACGATGAAACAGATGGAAGCGCAACTGGTAATGCGTCGCTACGAAGGATTTATCAAATAGGAGTTATTATTAGTTTTGAGCGGTGATAGCGTCTATATAGTCTTTCTGGGTGCGCCCGGTGCCGGTAAAGGTACTCAGGCGGCGAGGGTAGCTGAGGAGTTGAATCTGGCGCATATCGCTACCGGCGACCTGTTCCGGGGGGCGCAGTCTCTGGACACCGAGCTTGCCAGGCAGGCTAAATATTATATGGAAAAGGGGGAGCTTGTCCCCGACGAGATAACAATACAGATGGTCCTGGAGCGTATATCGGCGCCTGATTGTGAAGGCGGGGTTATCTTTGACGGATTCCCCAGGAACCTGAAACAGGCTGAGGCGCTGGACGAAGCTCTGGAGGGTCAAGGGAAGACTGTGGATAAAGTGGTGTATATCAAGGTCTCGGAGGAAGAATTATTGAAACGGCTCAGCGGACGCTGGATTTGCCGGAACTGCCAGACTCCGTATCACGAGGTGAATTCTCCTCCGGAGGTACGGGGTAGGTGTGACAGGTGCGGCGGCGAACTGTACCAGCGTGCCGATGACACGGTAGAAACGGTTAAAAAGAGACTGCAGGTCTATTTTAGTGAGACTGCTTCGCTGATTGAATACTATGCACTGCGGGGTAAGTTGCTTGAGGTTGAAGGTGAGGGGAGCGTGGACGAAGTGGGCAGCAGGATAGTGGAATCCCTTAAGGAGGAGTTTGCCCGTTCAGGGTAGTGATGGGTATAATTATAAAATCCGCCGAGGAAATTGCGGTCATGCGGCAGGCCGGCAGAATTGTGGCTACAGTACTACAAACGCTTAAGGCACGGGTGAAACCGGGTATGAAGACCAGAGAGCTCGATATTATAGCGATAGCGGAGACAGAGAAGCTGGGCGCGATACCCTCGTTTCTGGGGTACCGGGGTTATCCGGCGAGCGTATGTGTCTCTGTCAATGACGAAATAGTACACGGTATTCCCGGAGAGAGGGTTTTAAATGATGGCGATATCGTCTCGATTGATTTCGGAGCGATATATAAGGACTTTCAAGGCGACGCCGCGATAACGGTTGGCGTTGGCAATATCAGTCCGGAGGCTAAAAAGCTTATGGAGTCTACCGAAGGTGCCCTGAAAGCTGGCATTGATGCTGTCCATGCCGGAGGAAGGCTGGGAGATATTTCAGCCGCTATCCAGGATTATGCCGAGTCGAGAGGGTACTCTGTGGTTCGTGAGTACACCGGGCACGGCATCGGCAGGAATATGCACGAAGACCCTCAGATACCCAACTTCGGCTTGCCGGGCCAGGGACCGGTACTGAAAAAAGGTATGGCCCTGGCGCTCGAACCCATGGTAAATATCGGCGACTGGCGTACCAGACTCGAAGACGATAACTGGACGGTGAAAACAAGCGACGGCAGCCTTTCGGCGCACTTCGAACACACCATTGCCGTCACTGATAACGGGTCAGAGGTACTCACTGTAGTGTAAATAAGGAGAATATGCCCAAGAAGGAAACAATCGAAGTTGAAGGGGTGGTGGTGGAACCTTTGCCGAATGCGATGTTCCGGGTCGAGCTGTCCAATGGACACAAGGTACTGGCTCACATATCGGGTAAGATAAGGTTGCATTATATCAGGATATTACCCGGCGACAGGGTACTGGTGGAACTGTCTCCCTATGACCTGAGCCGGGGGAGGATTACCTACAGGTTTAAATAATACTATTGACAGGATACTATAAAAGACAGTTATATATTTAGGTGCAAAAAAGAGATAATTATGAAAGTTCAAGCTTCGGTAAAAGTTAGATGTGATAAGTGCAAGGTGATAAAACGCCGCGGGGTTATCAGGGTTATCTGCAGTAATCCCAAGCATAAACAGAGACAGGGCTGAGGAAGAAACAGTACTTTTCAGCACCATATGGTGCTGAGTAAGGGGGATAATAGATGGCGCGTATAGCCGGGATTGATATACCCAGAGATAAACAGATTTGGGTAGCGTTGCAGCGTATATACGGTATCGGTCCTGTCACGAGTCAAAAAATCCTGGCTCAGGCAGAAGTCGAACCGGGTGTAAAATCGGATGACCTTACGGAGGATGAGGTTAACCGTGTCCGTGAGATTATCGACCGCGAGTATACGGTCGAAGGCGAGCTCAGGAAAGAGGTCGACCTCAATGTCAAGCGGCTTATGGAAATCGGCAGCTACCGGGGCAACAGGCACCGGCACGGTTTACCCGTCAGAGGGCAAAATACGCGTACAAATGCCCGTACGCGGCGCGGCAGCCGAAAGACGGTTGCCGGCCGGGGCAAGAGACGCGGCGTAGCCAAGAAGTAATGTAAGAGCGCACAGGAGAAATAGATGACAACAAGAAGACGAACCAGACCCAGAAGGCGGGAACGTAAGTCTATCCCCAGCGGGAGAGCTTACGTCAATTCCACGTTTAATAATACCATAGTCACTCTTACCGACCCCCAGGGAAATGTAATTGCCTGGGGAAGCTCGGGAACGGCAGGGTTCAAAGGGTCGCGTAAGGGTACTCCTTATGCTGCTCAGCTGGCAGCTCACGACGCGGCACGGAAAGCTATGGAGCACGGCTTGAGGCAGGTGGGAGTTTATGTTAAAGGTCCGGGCAGCGGTCGTGAAGCAGCCATTCGTTCCCTCCAGAGTTCGGGTCTTTATATTACCAGTATTACCGATACGAGCCCGATTCCGCATGACGGGTGTCGTCCTCCGAAGAAGAGACGGGTGTAGGGCAGGAATATGGCAAGATATACGGATTCAGTTTGTAAGTTATGTCAGCGCTGCGGTGAGAAATTAATGCTCAAGGGGAGCAGATGTCTCACTCCGAAATGCGCCATGGAGAGACGCAGGAGAGTGACGGGGCGGAGGCGGAGAATTTCTGACCGCGGGCTTCAGTTGATAGAAAAGCAGAAAGTCCGCTATACCTACGGAGTCCTTGAGCGGCAGTTCAAACGGACTTTCAACCAGGCGGCGAGGCAGCAGGGTATCACCGGCGAGAACCTGCTGGTGCTGCTGGAGAGAAGACTCGATAACGTAGTCTACCGGCTGGGATTTGCCGATTCCCGTGCTCAGGCTCGCCAGCTTGTTCAGCACGGGCATATTATGCTTAACGGACGTAAAACTGATGTTCCTTCCTGTCTGGTAAAAGAAGGTGACACAATCAGCTGGAAGGAAAGAAGCACCAAAAACCAGTACTACAAGCAGCTGCTTGAGGAGATTGAATCAAAAACTATCCCTGGCTGGTTGAGCCTGGACAGGGAGAAACTTGTCGGGCAGGTAATATCTTTACCTACGCCGGATGATGTTGGTGCTGAATTTGATGGACAGGCCGTGGTGGAGTATTACTCACGGTAAGGAGGTAGTGTTTTGTCTCACCTCGTAGTGCCTAAGGTCGTATGTATTGAAAGTGAAGGAAACTACGGAAAATTTGTTGCCGAACCGCTGGAGAAGGGTTTTGGCGTTACTCTGGGTAATACCATGCGGCGAGTGCTCCTCAGCCAGCTTCAGGGAGCGGCGGTAACCCGGGTTAGTATCGAGGGGATTCATCACGAGTTCTCTACCATTCCCTATGTAAGGGAAGACGCCATGGAATTTCTATTGAATGTCAAGGCGATGAGACTGAAACCCCTTGCTGACCGTCCCGGTAAGCTGGTGCTGGAAGCAGAGGGTGAAAAGCGGATTACCGCTGCCGATATAAACCCCTCGGCGGACTTTGAAATCGCCAACCCGGAACTGTACCTGGCTACGCTGGATTCTCCTGAAGCCAGGCTATACGTGGAATTCGATGTGGAACTGTCCAGTGGTTACAGGGAAGGTGAGACCACAGAAAGTCTGCCGCTGGGAGTTATCCCGGTGGATGCAATATTCAGCCCGATAAGGAAGGTTAATTTTACCGTTGAACCCATTTATATCGGTCAGGAGACAAGTCGGGAACGACTTTATATCGAAGTGTGGTCTGACGGGACCATTACACCTGCTGAAGCTATCACCCAGGCAGGTGAACTCTTAACGGAGCAGCTGCAGCCGTTTGTCAATTGCTCCAAGGTTGTTCTGGGAGAAGAGGAAGCTGAGCCAAGCCCGCTGGCTATCCCGGAAGAGTTATATAACATGCCTGTGGAGCAATTGAACCTGTCGGTTCGCACCATGAATTGCTTGAGGCGCGGCGGCATCGCCACGGTGGGAGAGCTGGTAAGCAAAGAGGAAAAAGAACTTATGGCGCTGCGTAATTTCGGGCAGAAGTCCAACAGGGAGATTAAAGACCGTCTTGATGTTCTAGGGCTTTCTCTCGCCTCAAGTGAAGCTGAGAGTGAGGACGAGGAGCCTGCAGAGTCTGACGTAGAGGAGATTTAAGGCAAGAGGAACTTATATGGGTCGTAAAACGGTTGAGGGTAAGTCAGGTAAAACGTCAGGTTACAGGAAAGCTTTATACCGCAATCTTGTGACCGACCTGCTTGATTACGAAAAAATTACTACCACTGAGGCAAAAGCAAAGCAGGTGCGCGGCATGGCGGAGAAGGTGATTACGCTGGGAAAGCGTGGCGGACTCCACTCCCGTCGCCAGACGCTGGGCTTTGTTTTCAAGAAAAAGGTAGCTGAAAAAGTTTTTTCTGAGCTTGCTGAGAGATATGCCACGCGTTCCGGTGGTTATACCCGCATTACCAAGCTGGGACGCAGGTTGGGTGACGGCGCAGCCATGGTTCAGCTTGAGTTGGTGAAGTGATGGTATCTACCGGTGTGAATCTGGAAGAAAAAAAGGCTGTAGACCAGGTGGCTGTTACCAAAATCGTGCTGGTAGTGGAGTATGAAGGCACCCGCTACCACGGTTTCCAGCTCCAGGCAAAATTACCTACCATTCAGAGAGAACTGGAAAGGGCACTATGGAACCTTACCGGAGAAGATATCCGGGTATTATCGGCAAGCCGGACTGATGCCGGGGTACATGCTAAAGCGCAGGTTGTCAGTTTCAGGACGACGTCCCATCATCCGCCGGAGACCTTCGTAAATGCCATGAACTACTATCTACCCAAGGATATCGCGGTAAAGTCAGCCCATAAAGCTAAAGATACCTTTAATGTCCGGAAAGATGCCGTCAGCCGTGAATATAACTACTATATATTGAACGGCAGGACGCGCTCGCCTCTCTGGGAGAGATATAGCTACCTTCTTACCGGGCATCTGGATATCGAGGCTATGAGTGAGGCAAGTCAGGTCCTTGTTGGCGAGCATGACTTCGCTTCCTTTGTAAATAACAATGAAGCCGCCGAGAAGAGTACGGTGCGGGTTGTTCACAGGGCTGGAATGAAAAAGGAGGGGGAATTAGCTGTATTTAATATTGTGGCTAATTCTTTCCTGATGCATCAGGTACGCAATACCGTGGGGACTCTGATAAAGGTCGGCCGGGGTAAGATGAGCGGCGACGAATTTTATAGTATACTGGAGAAGAAAACGCCCGGTCTGGCATGGCCGACGGCTCCCGCCCGTGGGCTTTGCCTGATGCGGATAAATTATGAGACCCCTTTTGAGGAATAAATATGGTAAAAACCTATAGCACCAGAGCTTCAGAGATTGAGCGCAAGTGGCACCTTATCGATGCCACCGACCAGGTTCTGGGTAGACTGGCTACCCGGATAGCCAGCCTGCTCATGGGCAAACACAAACCGATATTCGCCCGTCACCTTGACACGGGCGACTACGTGGTCGTTATCAATGCCGGGAAGGTCAGGGTTACCGGCAATAAGACCAAGCAGAAACTGTATTACCGGCATTCCGGTTATCCCGGCGGACTGAAAGCGGTTGATCTGGAAAAGATGCTGGAGACTCACCCAACCCGGGTGATTGAACACGCCGTAAAAGGAATGATACCCCGCAATAAGCTGGGGGCTGAGATAATGAAAAAGTTACGGGTGTATGCTGGTGACGCTCATCCCCATCAGGCTCAAATAGATAATACTCCGATAAAATCGGAGAAAGAAGAGTAAAGAGAGAAGGTAGTTAGTTGGCAAAACAGAGTTACTACCCCGGGACAGGCAGGCGTAAATCGGCTATAGCTCAGGTAAGGGTATCTGCGGGCGGTGGCGCCATAATAGTAAACGGCTCTCCCTACGAGGAGGTGTTCACGCGTCAGTTGCACCGTGAAACGATAACCAGCCCTCTCGTGCTTACCGAAACGATAGACAGGTACAGTGTGATGGTGAAAGTGGCTGGCGGCGGCATATCTGGACAGAGTGGCGCCATCGCTCACGGCATTGCCCGTGCCCTGGTCAGGGCGGATGAAAGCCTGAGACCGGTACTGCGCCAGAACGGACTGCTTACCAGGGACTCACGGGTAAAAGAGAGGAAGAAAGCCGGTCTCAAACGAGCCCGTAAAGCCAAGCAATACACCAAGCGTTAAAATCCGGCTGTTGAATACCGGAATACATCTAATCAATCAAGCAGGGGTACACACCCCTGCTTATTTATATCTAAATTGTGCTATTATTAAACCGCAGGTGTGAATTATGGCTGAAGAACTCCCCTCTATGGAAATAAAACCTATCGGTTTTGTCCGTAATGAAGCGAAGGAGACGCCGGGCGGGTGGGACTGGTGGCAGGAGCTTGTCTCCGAGATAGTGATTGACGAGAGCCTGACCGAGGCGCTGGACGGACTGGAGAAATACTCCCGCATAATAGTGCTCTACTGGATGAGCCGGTTGAAGCATGATACGATTCGATTGAAAATACACCCCAGGGGCGATAAAAATAACCCCATTAGGGGGCTGTTCGCCACCCGGACGCCTCTCAGGCCTAATCCGATAGGCAAAATGACCGTCAGATTGCTCCGGCGTGAGGGTAATGTCTTAACGGTAAAAGGGCTGGATGCCCTCGACGGCACCCCGGTGATAGATATCAAACCTTATAGTCCTGGGTATGATTCATAGATAATGACGAACCTTCCCATAAATGACACCGTGAGAAACCGGTTGGAGGAAATCTACCGGCGGCTCCTGGACACTTACGGACCGCAGCACTGGTGGCCGGCGGATGAGTCGTTCGAGGTTATGGTCGGCGCCATACTCACCCAGTCGGTCGCCTGGAAAAACGTGGAAAAGGCGATAGAAAACCTGAAACACGCCGGAGTGATGTCGCCGGCGGCGCTCAGAAAGTTGAGCCTGCCCGAAATAGCCGACCTGATACGCCCCGGCATCTACTACAACGTCAAGGCACAAAAACTGAAGGCGCTGGTCGACTGGCTGGGCGAAAGATACCAGGACGACCCGGACGAGCTGCGTAATGTCAGCCCTGCCCTGCTCCGCAAGGAGTTACTTTCGGTCTGGGGAATCGGTGAGGAAACGGCTGACTCTATAATACTCTACGCTGCCGGTAAACCGGTCTTTGTCATTGATGCCTATACCCGCCGCATCATAAACCGAATTGGTCTGGGACCGGATAAAGATAAATACGCCGCCTACCAATCGCTTTTCATGGATAACCTCCCTGCCGATATTACCCTGTTTAACGAGTACCATGCCCTGCTGGTTCGGTTGGGTAAGGAGGTATGCCGCAAGAGTCCTCTCTGCGACCAGTGCTGCCTCCGTGACATCTGCCGCTCAGCTCTGTCATATTCGGTATCGATTGAATGAAATACTCACCCCCTTAATCCCCCTCTCACGCAGCACCTTATTTTGGTGTGTAAATATTCTAATGCGTGAAAGGGGGAAAGTATTTTAGAGAGGGGGCGAAGCCCCCTCTCTTTTATTAACTCCCCTCTCCAGCCAAGAAAGTTCTTCATTCCCTTT
>CAZBAN010000026.1:0-13782 GCA_964489895.1 uncultured Dehalococcoidales bacterium | reverse complement strand
CCCCCTCTCTTTTATTAACTCCCCTCTCCAGCCAAGAAAGTTCTTCATTCCCTTTCAATGGTTCCGGCTGGAGAGGGGTTCACCCTGAAAGGTTCACTCTGAAGGGTAAGGGGTGAGGTAAAAACTAACAACCAGACGCGCGCAGAAGTCTTAGGCTTAAATGGTTGACGTTAAGGCTGGTATTGTCTATAGTTACACAGGAACATTGTTAGTAGGACTGATTTCGGATACCCACATCGCCAGGCCGGATGAAAAACTACCTCCTCAGATAAAGACCGTTTTTAGCGAAGTCGACCTGATTTTGCATGCCGGTGATATCTGGATACCTTCGGTGCTGGATGAGCTGGAGACCATAGCTCCGGTGATGGCTGCCTGGGGCGACGATGATATGGAGGCGGATATGGGCGGCGACAGCCGGATGGTGAAGGAAAGTACCCTGTCTCTCGAAGGAACTACCGTCTGGCTGGTGCATCAGAAACCGGCATACGGGCTGATAGTGCCGAGGGAGAAAAGGCATTCATTCAGACACATCGCTGAGACGATTCCAGAGCCTCCGGGTGCCGTTGTGTACGGTCATACTCACACGGCGCAGATAGAGAACTATAAGGGCGTGCTTCTGGTGAACCCCGGCAGCGCAACCTGGCCGAATTACCTGCCGGGACTGGGCACCGTTGCCCTGCTCTCTATCGACTCCGGCGAGGTAAGCGCCCGTATCATGGCGCTTGAGTAGTACCGACGTGCCTGTCAGGGCTTACGACCTTGACGGCGGTAGCAGGGTTGGCTAATATAGTTTCTGGCTTGTCCCGGAAGGTTATATTTATAAGGAGAAAAGCGAGGATATGGCGGATAAGACCGTACTTTATGAAAAAAAAGACCACATCGCCCGTATAACCCTTAACAGGCCCGATGCGGATAACATCATCAACCGGCAGCTTGCCCGGGAGATGGAAGATGTATGCGCCGCGATAAACCAGGACGATGACATTTTCGTGGTCGTGATTACCGGAGCGGGAAACAAAACTTTCTGCAGCGGCAGCGAGGTGAAGTCGAACGTCGCCGCCTCCGTAGCCGGTATTGATAAGCCTGTTGTCGCCGCCGTTAACGGGGATGCGCTGGGTTACGGAATGGAAATAGCCCTGAGCTGCGATATCAGGTTAGCCTCGGACAGGGCAAGGTTCGGTCTCCCCCAGGTAGCTTCGGGGGTTATTCCGTCGGATGGCGGGACGCAGCGGCTGCCCCGCCTCATCGGCAAGGGAAAAGCCCTTGAGCTTATTCTTACCGCCGAGACGATAAGTGCCGGAGAAGCGTTTGATATCGGGCTGGTCAGCAGGGTAGTCCCGGCGAAGGACCTGGCTGCCGAAGTGGACAAGATTGTTCAAGGTATAGCCACCAAAGCGCCGATTTCCCTCAGGTACGTCAAGGAGGCGGTGAACAAGGGTATGGACCTGACCCTCGAACAGGGGCTTCGCCTGGAAGCCGACCTCTATTTACTGCTCCATACCACGAATGACAGAACGGAAGGCATTAAAGCCTTCCGGGAAAAAAGACCTCCCGAATTCAAGGGGGAGTAACAAACGCTGAAATGAGTGGTTTCGAGACGATAATTTACGAAAAGAAGGACGGGACGGCTTACGTCACGCTCAACAGACCTCAAGCCCTGAATGCCTATAATATCAGGATGAGGGACGAGCTTTACCAGGTTCTTGCCGCTGTCAGGGACGACCCGGATGTCAGGGTAATCATATTCAGGGGCGCCGGTGACAAAGCGTTCTGCGCCGGCGCCGACCTCAACGAGTTTCTCACCGCTCCGTCGCCGGTAATCGCCCGGCAGGTACGCTGGGAGCGCGATGTCTGGGGACGTTTCTTAAGCATCACTAAACCGATAATCGCCGCCCTTCACGGCTATGTCTTGGGCGACGGCGTGGAGATAGCCGCCTGCTGCGATATCCGGGTGGCTTCGGAAGACGCCCGGTTCGGTACCCCTGAGATGGGACTGGGTATAATTACCGCTGCTGGTGGCAGCCAGACCATACCCCGCGTAATAAACAGGGCGCACGCCATGGACATACTTATTACCGGAAGGTGGGTCACGGCTGACGAAGCCCTCCGCATGAAGCTGGTCAACAGAGTTGTCCCGCGGGACGAGTTATTGCCCGCTGTCGAGAGGATAGCCGATAAAATAAAAACCTACGACCCCTTAACGGTAAGCTGTGCCAAGGAGGCTGTTACCCGGGGACTTGACCTGAGCCTGGAGCGGGGACTGGAGCTTGAGTCTAATCTCAGCGCCCGGCTGTCTGCCTCGTAAAAAAGTGGCTTTAGAGGTTAGCAATATAACCTTTTTGTTATTAGTAAGATAGACTATACTGAACAGGAGGAAGAAAAAGTAAGTTGAACACGACTGAATTTTTAACCATCGCCAGCGCAATATGTCCGGACAAGTATGCCATTGTTTTTGAAGGCAGCAGGTACACATTCGCAGAACTGAATGAAAGAGTGAACAGGCTGGGCAATGCCCTGATGAATCTCGGTGTCCAGAAAGGCGATAGAGTCGCCATGCTTCAGGTAAACACCAACCAGTGTGTCGAGGTCTATTTTGCCGTGGCGAAAATCGGGGCTATCTATGTCCCCCTGAATTTCAGAGCCAAGGGGAACGAGCTTACCTATATGCTCAACAGCTCTGAATCAGGCACCATATTTATCGGCGACCGCTATATCGACCTGGTGAACTCGATAAAGCCGGAGCTGGAAACGGTGAAGAGCTTCATCTCCCTGGATAGCAAGCACGACGGTATGCCGTATTATGAAGACCTTATAAAAGAGGCACCTGCTGATGATATATTTACCGATATCGATGATGACGATACTACGATTCTGATGTATACCGCCGGTACCACCGGGTTCCCCAAGGGAGTTATGCTTTCCCACACCAGCTTCTCCATATATGTCCTTGAGAACGTCAGCCCTGCCGACCCGGCAGCGGAGGAGAGAAATATCCTTACCGTGCCTCTCTACCACGTGGCGGGTATTCAGGCGATGATGGCGGCTATATACGGCGGCAGGACGCTGTTAATGGAGAGGCAGTTTGAACCTGTGGAGTGGATGGGACTGGTTCAGACGGAGAAAGCCAACCGGGCAATGATGGTGCCCACCATGCTCAAGCAGCTCATGGACCATCCAGAATTCGGTAACTACGACCTGAGCAGCCTGAGGGTTATCACCTACGGCGCCGCCCCGATGCCGCTTGAGGTTATCAAGAAAGCGGTCGAGTTGTTCCCCGGGGTCAGCTTTATTAATGCCTTCGGTCAGACGGAGACGGCGTCTACCATTACCACCCTCAGCCCGGAAGACCATAACATTACCGGCACAGAGGAAGAAAGGGAGAAGAAGCTGAAAAGACTCTCTTCCATCGGCAGACCCATGTCTGATGTCGAGATGAAGGTAATCGATGAAGAGGGCAATGAAATACCACAGGGTGAAGTTGGTGAGATTGTTGCCAGAGGACCCAGGGTAATGAGCGGCTACTGGAAAGACGAGGAAAAAACCGGCAAGACCATTGATAAGGACGGCTGGGTCCACACCGGGGATATGGGATACGTGGATGAAGAAGGCTACTTCTTCCTGGCGGGTAGAGCCACGGACATGATTATCCGGGCGGGTGAGAATATCTCGCCGGAGGAAGTGGAAGTGGTGCTGCTTTCTCATCCCAAGGTCGACGACGGCGCCGTAATCGGCGTCCCTGATGATGAGTGGGGTGAGGTGCCGATGGCGGTGGTCGTGGTTAAAAGGGGAGTAGAAGTAACTCCCGAAGAAATAATGGAGCACTGCCGTGCCAACCTGGCAAGTTTCAAGAGGCCCAGGTCGGTGGTCTTTGTCGATGAACTGCCGCGCAATCCCATGGGTAAAATTATCAAGCGGCAGCTGCGCGAGCAGTACGCAAAGTGATAAAAAACGGTAAAAATAGACACAAAATGCAACTTTACTTCTTGTGTCATTCTGAGCACCGATGAAATCGAGTGCGAAGAATCTCAAACCCTTCGTCCTGACAAAGGCGGGGAAATGGCATCTGAACTGGTAAACGGGGTTTTGAGGGGAGACGTTCTGGCGGCGGCAAGGCTTATCCGGGATATCGAGGATGAAAATCCGGATGCCGCTGAGGCACTGGACGGTATCTATCCCCATACCGGCCGCGCCTTTGTGGTCGGCATTACCGGTCCAACCGGCTCCGGTAAAAGTACCCTCATCGGTTGCCTGATAGACTTCTTCAGGAAAAGCAAGGATATGACCGTCGGCATTGTTGCCGTTGACCCCACCAGCTCTGTTACCGGCGGCGCCCTGCTGGGCGACCGGATGAGGATGCGTGACAGGGGTGTGGACGAGGGCGTTTTTATCCGCAGTCTTGCTTCGAGGGGCTGGAAGGGGGGACTGTCGAAGGCTGCCGCGGATACCGTCCACGTTATGGATGCCGTGGGCAGGGACATTATCCTTGTTGAAACGGTAGGTTCGGGACAGGGGGATGTGGATATCGCCGGGATTTCTGACACGTGTATAGCCGTCCTGATACCGGGCATGGGTGATGATATTCAACTGATGAAGGCGGGTATCATGGAGGTGGCGGATATATTCGTTATCAACAAGGCGGACCGGGAAGGGGCTGAAAACCTCAAGACCCTGCTCGAATCGGTGCTGGATTTAAAGGAACGCTCCCCTGACGACTGGAAGCCGGGTATTTTACTGACGGAAGCCACTTCTGGAAAAGGAATCGAGCAGCTCGGCGAGGAAGTCCTCAGACACAGGGACTTTCTTACTTCAAGCGGTGAACTGGAAAAGAGACGCAAACGGAGAGTCAGACCGGGGTCCAATTAATAATTGTTTCTACCCTGTTTCCTCCTGCCCGGTATCTTCAGCCGGGCTTTCCTGAAAACGCTTCTGGCTTATCCAGGCTTTGCGGTCTCTGATATCCCGGTCGAAGAGAAACCGGTAGATAATCAACTGCCAGGTGGGCACTGTGGCGCTGATAGGGCTTCTCGGTGCCGTCAGCCGCCTGACCATCAGTATCATCAATATAGCAATGAGTCCCATAGTGGTCGGCAGTGGTTCGGCGATGCCCAGCGGTTCACTGGCAAACCAGCCGAGGATAGGTAAAATTACCAGCACTGAGGATACTCCCAGAGATATGAGCCGAAACGGGGCGAAGAAGAGGTATGGATAAACAAGGGCTATCAGTCCAAGCCAGGGTGCTAGAATGATGATGACGCCCAGGGTGGTGAAGACACCGCGTCCGCCCTGGAAGCGGAGAAAGACGGGCCAGTTATGGCCGATAACGGCGGCGACACCAACCGTTGCCTGCTGGGCGACACCCAGGTCCAGTAGCTGGGCAATCCAGACCATCAGAGCCCCTTTGCCGATATCGAAGATGGTCACGGCGATAGACCACCGTTTGCCGACGACGGTGAGCGTATTCGCCGCTCCGACATTGCCGCTTCCGTACTGCCTGATATCCACTCCCCGTCGCCATCTGGCGACCAGGTAAGCGGCCGGAATCGAACCAACCAGATACGCTGCTATTATCAGAGGTATGAACTTAACAAGCATAAGCCCTCCCCGTTATAAAATGGTCGTTTTCAACATTCGCTGTTCTGCCAGGGAAATCAGTTTCTCGGCAACCTCCGGCGGCACGCCGGCTTCTCCCATCATTACCTCGGTGCTCTCGTCCAGTCCGTGATAATCGCTGCCGCCGGTCTTGATAAGGCCGTACTTTTCAGCCAGTCTGGACAGCCTGTCTCTTTCTTCGGTGGTATAGTCCTTATAATATACCTCAATACCGACCAGACCACCATCTATCAGTTTTTTAACCAGTGCCTCCGGGTCACCGAAGGTCAGCGGGTGCGCCACTACCGGCAGTCCATCAGCCCGTATAATCATGTTAACCGCTTCTTCGGGGGTCAATTTGTCTCTCGGCACGTAGGCTGGTCCGCCACTGGCGATGTATTTTGTAAAGGCTTCTTTAAACGTGGTTATGTAGCCTTTTTCCAGCAGTGCCTGAGCGATATGCGGGCGGCCCACGGAACCGCTGCCGGCTAATTCCTTTACTCTCTCCCAATCTATGGCTAAGCCCAGTTCGGCAAGCTTGGCAATCATCTTCTGAGCCCGCCTGATTCGTGAATCTCGCATCTTCTCCAGAGCTGCCAGCAGTTCCCGGTTCGTATGGTCTATGAAGTAGCCCAGTATATGGACCTCTCCCTCCGGGATGTCGGTGCTGATTTCAACTCCGGGAATTACCCTTAGCGGCGGGTAGCTGGCGGCTGCCTCCAGTGCTGGAGCAATGCCGTCCACGTTATCATGGTCGGTCAGGGAGATGGTCGTGAGCCCTGCCTTGGCTGCTTTACTGACAACCTCCGCCGGGCTGTAAAGTCCGTCTGATACCGATGAATGTATGTGCAGGTCGACCTTCGGCACTATTACTCTTCTTCTACCTCCTGATAGATACGCTCGATGCTTTTTGCTTTACCGTTTTTATTATTTATATCCAGAAGCATTGCCGTAAATATAACTTTACCCTTACCAACGTTCAGGCGATTTGGAATCATCGTCAGGAACCGCTGGAGGACATCTTCGATGTCGTCCCCGATTACCGAGTCCATCGGCCCTGTCATGCCGATATCGGTAACATAAGCGGTGCCTCCGGGCAGCACCCGGGAGTCTATGGTACCGACGTGCGTATGAGTACCGAGTACGGCGCTGACCCTGCCGTCCAGATACCATCCCAGCGCCACCTTCTCGGAAGTCGCCTCGGCATGGAAATCGACGATCTTAATCGGCGGTTCGTCTCCAAGCTCGGTCAGTAGCTGGTCGGAAGTCCTGAAAGGGCAGTCGAAGTTACTTATAAAGGTCCGTCCCATCAGGTTAATTACGGCGACATTGTCCTTGATTATATAGCCCCTGCCCGGTACGCCGGGGGGGTAGTTATAAGGACGGATGATAGGCATAGCGTTGTTATCCAGGTAGGGAAGTATCTCCTTGTGTGCCCAGATGTGATTGCCGGAGGTTAAAACGTCCACGCCGCATTCCAGTAACTCATCGGCGGTGGTCGGGGTCGTTCCCAGACCGCCGGCGAGATTTTCGGCGTTGGCTATCACCATCTCTATTCTGTATTGCTGACGCAGGTCGGGCAGGAGTTTTCGTATCGCCTGCCTGCCCGGCCTGCCGATTACATCTCCGATAACCAGTATTCTCACCGGGTTTTGATGTCCTCCTATTTAGCGTAATCTACAGCTCTTGTTTCCCGGAGCACGGTGACCTTAATCTGCCCCGGATAATCGAGGTTTTCCTCAATTTTCTTGACGATATCCCTCGCCATCCTCATTGCTCCGAGGTCGTCTATCTCTTCCGGCTTTACCAGAATGCGGATTTCACGACCTGCCTGAATGGCAAAGGACTTCTCAACTCCCTTGAAGTTATTGGCTATATCTTCCAGCGCCGTGAGACGTTTCAGGTAGCTCTCCAGCGACTCTCGCCTTGCTCCCGGTCTGGCGCTGCTGATAGCGTCAGCCGCCGAGACGATGTACCCCCAGATACTGGTGTTGGTGGTCTCGAGGTGGTGCTCGGCGATGCCCTGGACGACCTCGGGTGATTTCTCCCACTGTCTCACAAGGTCAGCCCCGATAGAGGCGTGAGAGCCTTCTATTTCCCGGTCTACAGCCTTGCCGATATCATGGAGCAGTCCGGCTTTCTTGGCTATGGCTACGTTCGCTCCCAGCTCCGCGGCAATCATTCCTGCCATGTAGGCGACCTCGATGCTGTGATTGAGAACGTTCTGCCCGTAGCTGGTACGGTACTTGAGGCGACCAAGCAGCTTGATTAGCTCGGGACGCAGTCCCGGCACTTCCACCTGATATGCCGCCTGCTCGCCGGCGCTGTAGATGGTGGCGTCTACCTCTTCTTTGGTTTTGGCTACAATCTCCTCGATTCTTGCCGGGTGAATCCGTCCGTCCGTGATAAGCTTGGTCAGGGATAGACGGGCTACTTCCCGCCGCACCGGGTCGAAACTTGAGAGGGTCACCGCCTCGGGCGTATCGTCGATAATGAGGTCGACTCCCGTTGCCTGCTCCAGTGCCCTGATATTACGTCCTTCCCTTCCGATGAGTCTGCCTTTCATCTCATCACCCGGGATAGGTACGCTGACTACCGATATCTCGGAGACGACCTCGGAGGCGCAGCGCTGGATGCTCTGAGCCAGGATTACCTGGCTTATCTTGTCGCTTTCCTCCTTAAGTTTCTCTTCCCATTCCCGGAGGCGTCTTGATGTCTCATCCTGTGTTTCAATTTCCATTCTGTCGAGTAATTCTTTCTTTGCTTCTTCACCTGACATACCGGAGACTGCCTCGAGTTGTTGTATCTGTTTTTCTCTGATTTCCGAAACTTCGGCTCGAATTGCCTCGATGTTCTTTTCCCGGTTGGCTAGGTTGCGGTCACGCTGTTCCACTGATTCTATTCTGCGTTCAAGATTTTCAGTTTTACTTGACAGCCGGTTTTCCTGGCGCTGCAGTTCGCTGCGGCGCTCGCGGAGTTCCGTTTCGCTTTTTGCCTTGTTTCTTTCGATTTCCTCCTTCGATTCACGCAGTATTGCTTTTGACTCTTCTCTTGCTTCAGCTACTGTTCTGGCAGCTTTCCTCTGCGCGGTCCTGAGCTGGCGGTTAATCGCCATCCGCCTGAAGAAGAAAACGATTACCCCTCCAGATACCAGACCGATAACAAACATGGAAACTAATGCCACATAAACTAGTCCTGTTTCCATTTCACACCTCACTTCCCGATTTATAATCGGGATAATATATTATCTCGAACTGATATTCGAGTTATTCACCTGTTCCTGCCATAGACGGTTTACGGTGCTGTTTATCACCCCGTAACTGAAACCCCGCCGCTTCAGGTGTCCACCCAGCCGGCGGCGAAAAGTCTGATAATCCGACGGTGATAAACTGCGTATTTTGTTCCGGGCTGCCCGGTATGCGCTGTCTTCGTCGTCAATGGTATCGACAATCCGGGCAATTATGTCTTCGGCTACGCCCTTCTGCCTTAACTCCAGTCTTGTCAGCCACTGGCTGCGCGGACTGAAAGACTCCCTATTTTCTTTCCAGAACCGGGCAAAGGCGGTATCGTCCACCAGCCCCTGCTCTTTCAACCTGGCTATTACCGCGTCTATATTGTCACCGCTGAAACCGCGCCGTCGGAGTCTGTCTTCCAGCTCGGGTTCGCTGCGGGGGCGGTAGCTCAGGTACTTGACCGCGGCACTATAGCAGCGGCTGTAATTATCGGAAGCTACCAGTCCCTCGATTTGCTCGGATGATAGCATCTGGTTAACTCTCAGCCCCTCCTTTACCGCCACTTCAGCATCCAGGCTGAAAGCGAACTTCCCGTCCAGGTATATGTTTACCCGCTTTCTCCATCCTTTACCGGTACGGAGGGCGGTTATCTTTCTCATTTACTTCTCAGCCTCCCTTAAAACGAACAAAGCTGAGACTTAACGCCTCAGCTTTAATTAACTCCGGTACCCGGTCTATTAAGTTATCAGGTCAGGATGATTTTATTCGTCAGTCGCCTGATGCTGGTTGGTGATAGCTGAGGCTCTAATCTGCTGCTCGATTTCCTGGACAAGCTCAGGATTCTGAGAGAGGTACTGTTTGGCGTTCTCCCTGCCTTGCCCCAGACGAATATCACCATACGAGAAAAAGGCTCCGGACTTGTTTACCAGCCCCATGTCTACGGAAAGGTCTATCAGTTCACCCTCCCGGCTTATGCCGTGGTCAAACATTATGTCAAACTCACCGGTTCTGAAGGGAGCAGCAACTTTGTTCTTCACTACCCTGGCCCTGACGTGACTGCCTATTATCTGGTTTCCCTGCTTGATGCTGTCGGAACGTCTCAGGTCTATCCTTACCGAGCTGTAGAACTTCAGGGCTCTTCCGCCCGGTGTTACCTCCGGATTGCCGAAAACAATCCCGACTTTTTCCCTGAGCTGGTTGATGAATACTACCGCCGTCCCCGTTTTTCCGATAGCCGCGGCAAGTTTTCTCAGTGCCTGTGACATCAGACGTGCTTGCAGGGCAACATGCGTATCTCCCATCTCCCCTTCGATTTCCGCCTGCGATACCAGGGCGGCAACGCTATCGATAACTATGATATCAACCGCTCCGCTTCTTACCAGCGCATCGGTAATCTCAAGCGCCTGCTCCCCCGTATCCGGCTGGGAGATAAGCATTTCGTCGACATTGACCCCGCAGCGTTTGGCATAGCTGGGGTCCAGGGCATGCTCTACGTCGATATAGGCAGCTACTCCTCCTCTCTTTTGTGTCTCAGCGATTATATGCTGTGCCAGGGTGGTCTTCCCTGATGACTCCGGACCGAAAATTTCTGAAATCCGTCCTCTAGGAATACCACCTATTCCTAAGGCCAGGTCTAGTGAAAGTGAACCGCTGGGAACAGATTCCACTGCTGCCATAGCACCGGACTCTCCCAGCTTCATGATTGAGCCTTTGCCGAACCGCTTTTCGATTTGGCCTATGGCTAGTTCAAGTGCTTTACCTTTTTCCGTAATCATATTCGCCTAAACCTAATAATAACATACAAAAATTACATAATCAATGAGGATAATTATCGGGATTTTTATGTTTCGTTTCTCTCAGGCTAAAGCACTTCAGCCAGGTCGGATACGTTTATTTCCAGCATTTTTACGCTCGCCAGAATACGGTCGACGTTCCTGTCAACCGCCTGGATGCCGCCCGACATAGCCTTCAGCTCGGTTGATGCCTGCTTGATGGACGATATCTTTTGTGTCATCTCCGCTATTTTGGCTTCTTCCACCACTTTATTACTCCTTTTTCCTCAGGTCCTTGAATCTTTTTGCCTTGAGCTCGTATCTCGGCAGGCTGCCGTACTCGTGAAACTCCAGGTTGTATCCCAGTCCGGTCTTTATCCTGAGCTGGTCGACCAGTTTTTTCCTCACGGCGTCGGCATTACCTTCCTGCCCCGGGACAAGTTCCAGTCTCAAAGAAATATCATCCAGGTCGCCTTTCTTTGTTACCACCACCTCATATTCATCGCCCAGCTCGGGAATACTTCTTACCACTTCCTCGATAGAAGTCGGAGCCAGAAGCACCCCCTTTACCTTGGTGATATCGTCAGCCCTGCCAACGACACCCCCTTTAATCAGCCTGAAGGTGCGCCCGCACTCGCATTTATCCGGACTCCACTCCATAATATCCTTGGAATCGAACCTGATACACGGTTGAGCATAACGGTCGAAGGTGGAGATTATCATCTTCCCTCTCCTGCCGGGCTCGGTGATTAACTCGCCGGTTTCCACATCTTCTATCTCGACCAGGAAAAACGCCTCGTTGACATGGAGACCCATCTGGCAGGTACATTCATAGCTCCAGGCGCCAAACTCGGTAGCTCCTACATGGTCGTAGACTTTGGCTCCCCATGCCTCCTCCATTCTTTTCTTGGTTGTGGGTATGCTGCCGCCGGGCTCGCCGGCAACGGTTATTTTTTTAATATTCAGGTCTTTAGCCGGGTCTATGCCCAGCTTGGTTTTAGCCGTGTCCGCCATGCCCAGCACGTATGTCGGGGTTGCCATCAGGGCTGTGGCTCTTATCTCCTGTATCTTGAGTATCCGCGCCTCGGTATTTAACACGCCGCCGGGAACCACCTCACAGCCTATTTTCTCGGCGCCGTAGTGTCCCATCCAGTAGGCTATGGCGGTATGGTAACCGAAGGGTATGAAGACCCGGTCGTAGTCCCGGTATCCCTGGGCATACAGTATATAAGCCCAGGTCTCGGCGCACCATTCCCAGTCCTGCCAGGTATCGGACTGGTAGACCGGCTGCCCTGTCGTGCCGCTGGTCTGGTGGTATTCCGTTACCTTCTCTATTGGTACCGAGAGTATTTTACCGTAAGGGAAAGGCTCTCGGTTCTGTATATCCCTGAGCATTGACTTTTCCACCTTGGGGACTCTGCGTATGTCATCGAATGTCTTTATATCACCCGGTTCTATGCCGGCACCGGTGTAAAGCTCTTTATAGAAAGGCGAGTTGTCGTAAGCCCACCTGAAAATTCTCTGGAATTTTTTAAGCTGCAGTTCTCTGAGCTTCTCCCGGGGTAATGTCTCCAGAATCGGGTTCCAGTATATGTCGGTACCTTTCATGTTAGTCTCCTGACTGCGTGTTACTCACTTTACACACGGAAAAATTGCTAATCTACACTTTAATAAGTAGTGTTCGTCTTGTCAATTTTCAACGGCTGTGGCTCATTCATCCAATGCTGAAAAGACTCACGGGCATGTATAATTGACCCTCAGGCGGCATCGTGCTAAACTGCCACCATTTAGAAAAATCAGGAAAGCGGGGCTGATAGTATGATTATTGATATGGAGCACCACACGGCTACCATTGACCATCTGGTAAAAGGAAAAAGCGAGTCCGGCAAGGTCTGCGAACGCTACTGGGACACCGACGGCAGGATGAAAATCCGTTCCTTTGAGGAGGTAGCGGATTCCGGGTCACATTTGCGGTTCATGGACGAAGCCGGAATTGACATGGCTGTGCTGACCACCAACCCTGTTACCGGCCTTGAGCAGTGCGTAAAGTGGAATGATTTCTGTGCCGGTCTGGTGCGTGACCACCCCGGGAGGTTCGTCGGATTTGCCACCGTCCCGCCGCTCGGAGGTGAACCTGCTTTCAGGGAACTCGAGAGGGCGGTGGGAGAGCTGGGACTTAAGGGCGTTCACATCTGGACGTGGAATGACGGCAAGCCCATCGACTCCCGTGAAATGTGGCCCTTTTATGAAAAGGTGGCGGGACTGGGTATCCCGATTGACGTCCACGTAACGCTGGAACCCCCCGGTCTCGACAGCGTTCATGCTTCTTATGCACTCTATTACGTTATGGCGCGGGAGCTGGACATGTGCGCGGCTACCTTCCGGGTCTGTCTCGGGGGTGTCCTTGAGGACTTTCCCGACCTTGTGTTCATCATGAACCATTTCGGAGGCGGCGTATCGGCGGTGATGGAGCGCATGGATGCGTATATGGGATACGTTGGACCCGGATGTCCCAGCCTCTATTCCGGTGAGCCGCTTATCAGCAGGCCCTGGAGAGAGTATTTCGACAAGCTCTATTTCAACATGGCGGGCAGGGAGGTCGGCATGGCTGCGGTGAAGAGTGCGCTTACCAGCATATGCCCTGAAAAACTGCTGTTCGGTACCGACTGGCCGTTCAACTATGACCGCGACCCCCGGGAAGCCGGCAGATATATAGACGAGATAAGGAAACTGGACCTGCCTCAGGAAGATATCGATGCCATGCTGGGCGGAAACGCTGCCCGTTTACTGGGTATTTAGTAAGTTTGTGTTAAGGTAGTATTTCACTAACACAAAACCGAATGTCAAATGTGACATAAGTCCCTGACAGACATCTGCGTATTAACGTATATTGCAAACAGGGATGTAGTCCCGCCAAGACGGTAAAGTAGTGTGGAGGAGGGATAATGGCGGATAAGAATGTGGTTGTTTATTCTACTCCCACCTGACCCTGGTGCAAACGCGTGAAAGAGTATCTTTCTCAAAAGGGAATTGACTACGTCGAGCACGACGTAGCCAGTGACAGGGACAAAGCAATGGAGATGGTGGAGAAGTCCAGGCAGATGGGAGTTCCCGTTATCATTATCGACGATAATATCGTCGTCGGTTTCAACCAGTCCGCACTGGACAAACTGCTGTCAGAGTAATTC
>CAZBAN010000025.1:0-30132 GCA_964489895.1 uncultured Dehalococcoidales bacterium | reverse complement strand
CCTTAACCTCCTCGCCGAGCTCGCTCAGGTACTGGAACAGGTTGTAGGTAAAACTATCGTAGTTATCAATTAGCAGTAACATAGCACTTCACCTTCCACTGTTTTTAAACCGCACCCCATAATTTCTATAACCCTATCCCCCTGCCCCCTTCCCCTTAGCAAGGGGAAGGGGTAATGAGATTTCTTAAGAGGGGCAAAGCCCCTCTTTAACTCCCCGTTATTTTTATTTAAGGGGCTTTGCCCCTCCTTGACTATCCCCAGATGCAGAGCCGGCGCCTTCTGCCTGGCTGATGGCATTAAGCAAAGCCCCGGCTTTGTTCATCGTCTCCTCATATTCACGCTCGGGCACGCTGTCATAAACGATACCGCCGCCTGCCTGGGTATAGGCGATACCGTCCTTTACCACCATTGTCCTTATCGATATAGCCATATCCATATCCCCGGAGAAGGAGAAGTAACCGGCAGCCCCGGCGTAAGGTCCCCTTTTCTCGGGTTCGACCTCGGCGATGATTTCCATCGCCCGGATTTTCGGAGCCCCGGAAACGGTCCCGGCGGGGAAACAGACCCTCAGAGCATCGAAGGCGGTCATATCTTTCCGCAGCTTGCCCTGCACGTTGGTAACCAGGTGCATGACGTGAGAGTAGCGCTCCACCTCCATCAGTTCACTCACCTCGACCGTGCCCGGCTCGCTGACCCTGCCGATATCGTTACGCCCGAGGTCGACCAGCATAATGTGCTCCGCCCTCTCCTTTTCATCGGCGCGCAGTTCCTGCTCAAGGGCGATGTCCTCAGCCGTAGTTTTACCTCTCGGTCGGGTCCCGGCCAGAGGGCGGGTGGTTACCGTGTCGCCCTCGACCCTGACCAGGATTTCCGGAGAAGCGCCGATGATATAGAAGTCCCTGAAATCAAAGTAGAACATGTAGGGGGACGGGTTAATGGTGCGCAGCGCCCGGTAGATATCGAAAGGAGCTGCCGAGGTGGGCTGGGAAAGCCGCTGTGAAGGCACCACCTGGATTACCTCGCCTTCGGTAACATACCTTTTTATCTTTTCGACAACGGCTTCGTAATCTTTCCTGGTGAAATTCGATGACGGTCCGCTTTTTCCGTCAGCGGGTACTAAACCGTTAATCTGCTTCTTTGACCGCACCGGTCGGTCCAGCCTGGCGACCAGCCCGTCAATCTTCGCCACCGCCTCCCGGTACGATTTCTCGATATCACCGTCGAGATGGACGTGGCTCATTACCCTGATTTTATGCATAACGTGGTCGAAGATGAGCACGGTATCAACGAACATGAAGAGGGACTCCGGGACACCCAGGGGGTCATTTTCCGAGGACGGCAGGTCTTCAAAGCGGGTCACGGCATCGTAACTGAGGTAGCCCACGGCGCCGCCGCAGAACTTGGGGAGCTCACCAACCGGCAGGACCTTATAATTCTTCATTTCTTCCGCAATCAGTGGTAAAGGGTCGAGATTATCCTCTCCTCCGGTCTCTATTACCCGGTAGGGCTCGGTGCCGATAAAGCTGTAACGCGCCAGCCTTTCACCGCCCTCAACGCTCTCCAGGAGGAAAGAATAGCCTTCACGGTTAATCTTGAGGAAAGCGGAGACCGGCGTTTCGAGGTCGGCAACGATTTCACGGTAGACGGGTACCACGTTACCTTCGCCTTTTATATTTTTCACTTCTTCCAATGTCGGGTAATACATAAGCCCACCTCCGGCAGTGCAAACAAAAAGCCCCTCGCCATAGGGGCGAGGGGCTATCCTTCGCGGTGCCACCCTAATTGATTACTTAATAAGATGAAAAACGGGGTAAAAAGCAATCATCTCTCACAGGTACAGTCCCGCCATGGCGGGAGAATACCCTGGGCTCCGTTAACGGTGCCCTCTCCGTCAAAGCCTACTTGTCCGATAACATCGAGACTTTCGGTTTGCGGCTCCCGAGTCCATTCAACCCCTGCGTCTGGCACCGGCTCGCACCTTACCCGGCTCTCTTAGCCTCGCCGGGGGCATACTAGTCTCGCTCACAGCCTTTTGGCTATTCTGTTGTTAAGTTGTCATAAGTATATGATGGAGATGGATATTTGTCAAGCGAGAGAAGTTTTGTTATTTCTTTGATGGTGGATTATTACCTCTATCTCCACCAGATGGATTACCTGTTCTGCTTGGCCAGTTTGGATTACCGCCTTTTCCTCCACCCTTTCCGCCACCACTTCCTTTTCCACTACCTTTACCCATATTTCTCACCTCCTTCATACTATGGAAATTATATCACAAACCGTCAAGTTTATTCACTAACTACAAGCAATCCTCATAACACTAAGATATTATCGATTATAGTCAATTTTGTTTAAATGATACATTAGCATATTAGTTCTATCCAGTTTTGGTTGATATTTATGCTCACCCCCCGCCTGCCGAAGTCTCGTACGGCGGGCAGGCCTTAATCCCCCTCTCATACAGTGCCATGATTTACTGTGCGACCTCTCTCCTGTATGAGAGGGGGAGAGTGTTTTGAGAGGGGGCTCCGCCCCCTCTCTTTATTTACTCCCCTCACCAGCCAGGAGAATTTCTCATTCATATTCAAAGGTACTGGCTGGAGAGGGGTTCATCCTGAGGGCTTACCCTGAAGGGTAAGGGGTGAGGTACTTATGTAATCTCATTGTAAGACCTTAGCTTGAGTTGGTAATGTCATTGCTAGCCGAAAGCGAAGCAGTCTCTATAAATCATATGAGATTGCCGCGTCGTCCGCCTGAGACGTCCGCCTGGGGCGGACTCGCAATGACAGTTGAAATAACCGAAAGCGAACAGAACCGATAACATAACCTGCTTGACAATCTAAAGTCACAAATCCAAAATAGATGTATTTTATGAAGAGAGAGGGGAGAATAAATGGCGGAGACAAAATACGCTAAAAACATTGTTACGCTGCCGGTCAGAAAGGGTAAAGGCGGCTCGATAATGGCAGCCGGCGCTGACATTCTAAATGGGTTCCAGTGCCATATTATTTACGCTTTCGCCTTCGAGCCGGGTATAACAGGAATGTCCACCAAGCCTCACGTCCATGACTACGATGAGGCTATCTTTTTTATCGGGTCGGACCCCAAGGATTTCGAAGACCTCGGGGCGGAGGTCGAAATGGCAATAGGAGCTGACGAAGAGGAGAAATACACCTTTAATAAAGCCACCGCCGTGGTCGTCCCTAAAGGGGTGCCTCACTGCCCGATACGCACCAAGAGTATAGACAAACCCTACCTGTGCATGGCGGTATCGCTCACCGGCAGAAGAGAAGACTAGTCGATACACCCCATCATCCGGTAAAGACCGTATACTGGAGGGAATAATGGCTGAATTCGGATACGCGGGAGAAATTCTGAAGGTTGATTTATCCGATAATAAAATAACCAGGCTTCCGACCGCCGATTACGCCGGCAGGTTTATCGGCGGCAGGGGTATCGCGGCAAAGCTGTACTGGGACATGGTGCCGCCCGGGGCGCGAGCTTACGACCCGGACAACCTTTTGATATGCGTTACCGGACCGGCGGCGGGTTTTAAGGGGATTGCCGGCTACAGATGGCAGGTATGCGGTAAGTCGGCGGCGGCAGAACGGGAGGCTTTCTCCTTCTGCAACCTGGGAGGAAGCTGGGGCGGTTTCCTCAAGTACGCCGGATACGACGGGCTGGCAGTACAGGGAAGAGCGGATAAGCCGGTCTATCTGTACATAAACGATGATACGGTTGAAATCAGGGACGCCTCAAGTCTCTGGGGAAAGTCCGTCTTCGAGACGAGCGACCGCCTGAAAGCGGAACACGGAGAGGAATACAGCGTGATGACGACCGGTCCCGGCGGGGAAAACCGGGTGTCCTTTGCCGGCATTTATGCCGATGAAGGCTCGTCAGGTTCGGCAGGTCTGGGCGCTGTGATGGGCTCGAAAAAGCTTAAAGCCGTTGCCGTAAACGGCAGTAAAAAACCTTTAGCTGCCGACCCGAACGGACTCCAGAGCATCGTTTCACGATTGATGCCGCCGCCGGGGGCGCCGGCAATGCCCTCGCCCTGGTCTATACCCGGTCTCAGCAAGCCGCAGATTTGCTACGGTTGCGAACTCGGCTGCACCAGAGAGGCATACCGGCACACCGACGGCAGGCTCTATAAAACATTCTGCCAGCAGACCGAAGTCTATCAGAGACCGCCGATAGAGTACTACGGCGAAGGCGAGAAAGCCGCAGAACTGCAAAGGCTCGGTATGAGGCTCTGCGACGGTTACAGCCTCGATACGGTCGCCATGCAGGTACTGATTGAGTGGCTTACCCTCTGTTATAAAGAAGGTATTATAAACGACAAGGATACCGGTCTGCCTCTCTCGAAAATAGGCACTCAAGAGTTTATAGAAACGCTGACCAGGAAAATATCGTTCAGAGAAGACTTCGGCGAAATGCTTGCCCGGGGAACCCTGAAGGCGGCTGAATCGCTGGGAGGAAGAGCCAGAGAACTCCTTACAGAGGTCATATCCACCGCCGCCAACGAGAAGAAAGACTACGACCCCAGGCTGTTTGTGACCACGGCGCTCCTGTACGCCTCCGAACCGAGACGACCGATTCAGCAGCTGCATGAAGCAAGTTTTCCCTTATTTTCATGGCTCGGTAGATATATGGGCGGTGCGGGACCGGCTTTCACCATCGAGGACTTCCGCAGGCTGGCAAAAAGGTTCTGGGGCAGTGAAATGGCGGCTGACTTCTCGACCTACGAAGGGAAAGCCCTTGCCGCCAAGAAAATCCAGGACCGCCAGTACGTAAAGGAAAGCATGATTTTCTGTGACTTCAAGTTCCCGCAGACCATCGACATGAACTCAGAAGACCACCTTGGAGACTCCACCCTGGAAAGCAAAATTTACTCCGCCATTACGGGTAATGAGACGGATGAAGAAGGAATGTACAAAATCGGCGAAAGAATTTTCAATCTCCAAAGGGCGGTGCGAATCCGACAGGGCTGGGGAGGAAGAGATGGAGATAAACTGATGGAACACCTCCACACTGAACCCTTGAAAGAAGGCGAGCTCTTCTTCAACGCCCGGGGCTTGGTCCCGGGTAAAGACGGCGAAGTGACATCCAAACTAGGGACAGTTGTCGACAGAGCGGAGTTCGAGAAAATGAAGGACGAGTACTACGGGTACCGCGGCTGGGATGTCGAAACGGGACTGCAAACGAGAACCAGGCTCGAGGAACTGGAACTCGGAGACATAGCCGACGACCTGGAGAGAAGAGGACTCCTGAAGTAACCGTATTCAGGATAACTAAAAATCCGGAGGCATAAAGTGGCGAACAGCGTTAAACTGCCGCAATACTCATGGTACGACCCCAGAGAGGTGGAGTATCCCCTGCCTGAAAACTGGCAGGTCACGGTGCACAATATAGCCGGCTATAACAGACCGGCTCTGAAAGCCGATGAAATCAGAAAAGCCGTTACCTCGCCCATCGGTATGCCGCCCCTCAGAGAGCTGGCAAAGGGCAGGCAGGAGGTGGCGATACTGTTCGACGACCTAACCCGCTGCACCCGGGTTTATGAAATCGTCCCCTTTGTCCTGGAGGAGCTGGCTGAAGCGGGGATTACCGATGATAGAATCCGTTTTATTGCGGCGGTGGCGAACCACCAGGCACTTGACAGGAGTAATCTGGTGAAAAAGCTGGGAGAGGACGTGCTGAGAAGGTTCCCCGTTTACAATCACTGTCCTTTCATGAACTGCACGGATATAGGGACAACCAGCTACGGGACACGGGTCTTTATCAACGCAGAGGTATTGCACTGCGATCTTAAAATAAGCATAGGACAGATTGTGCCCCACCCCCAGTACGGTTTCAGCGGCGGCGCCAAGATAATATTACCCGGAGTGGCTTCCTACGAAACGGTGGTATCCCACCACGGCGTAATCCACGAACCGTGGAAAGCGGAACGGAGGAAACAGGGTCTGCCATCCGGTGGATATATTGAAGATAGCCCCGTGACCGGCGACGCCAGGGAGGTAGCAAAGACGGTGGGGCTCGATATGATAGTAAACTGCCTGGTCAATCTTATGGGGGAAACGGCGGCTGTTTACGCCGGTGCTCTTGAGCCAGCCTATGCTGAGGCGCTCCAGGAGGCAAAATCACACTACCTTTCCGTCAACACCAGGGATAGTGACATAGTCATTGCCAATGCCTTTGATAAAGCCGCTGAGTACAGCATGGCGATGTCCAGCGCCATACAGGCGTTAAAACCCGATGGCGGGGATGTAGTTATCATCACCAATTCACCTTCAGGGCAGGACGTTCACTACCTTTTCGACAGCTTCGGTAAAACGATAAGCGGCAGCCTGGGTCGCTCGATGACGGTGCCACCCCATATAAATAACCTTATCATCTATACCGAGTTCCCCGAGCTCAGAATCCTGGACCGCTATAGCAACCGGGATAAAGTCCGTCTGATGAGCGACTGGACACAGGTTATAGAAACTCTTGAAAAAAACCACGGTGCTGGCACGAAAGTAGCGGTATACCCGAGCGCGGATATACAGTACTTCGGCGATTGATTATCAGTTTGGGTGAGATTCTTCGTCGTCCCGATTTTTTCGGGACTCCTCAGAATGACATAGGGAAGGTTCTTTTAAAGCAAGACTTTCGGTAAGTAAAAGGGGGCAGAAATGGCTGGCGGATACATGAATAAACTCCTTTTCGTGAATCTTTCTACCGGGGAGATAAGAGCCGAGACACCAGATGAAAGTCTCTACCGGGACTTTATCGGGGGCTACGGCATAGGAGCCAGAATTCTATATAACAACCAGAAAGGCGGCGTGGACGCACTGGGACCGGAGAATACACTCGGTCTGGTCACGGGACCCCTCACCGGTACACCAACCACTTTCGGCGCCCGCTACATGGCGGTAGCCAAGTCACCACTGACAGGCTCATGGGGAGACTCCAACTCAGGCGGTTATTTCGGACCTTACCTCAAGTTTGCCGGTTTCGATGGGGTATTCTTCAACGGCATCTCGGAGAAACCGGTATACCTGCTGCTGGATAACGGCAAAGTGGAGATAAAAGACGCGTCTCACCTCTGGGGCAAAGACACCTACGAGACCGAAGATACGCTGGAGGCGGAATACGGTCCGACCGCCAGGGTGGTCAGTATCGGTCCTGCCGGAGAGAAACTCTCCCTTGTCTCCTGCATAATTCACAACAGAGGCGACGCCGCGGGGCGTTCCGGACTCGGCGCGGTGATGGGCTCGAAGAGATTGAAGGCGGTAGTCGCAAAAGGGGAAATGAAGGTGCCGCTTGTCGATGCCGACGCTGCCAACGCACTGAGGCGGAAGCATATAACCGAAGCCAAGGCATTCCTTGAACGTTTCCGCGTATACGGCACCACAAGTCATGCCGATGCATCAGCACATGACGGAGATACGCCGGTCAAGAACTGGGGAGGAGTCGGCACCATCGAGATTCCGGATGTCTCCGGTCTGGACAAAGAGGTGTTACAAGCCAACCTGAACAAGAGGAATGGGTGCTGGCACTGTCCGGCAGTCTGTAAAGCCAGCCTGAAAGAAGGAACCGGCGAATACAAGTACCCGGCAGGTAACCACAGACCAGAATACGAAACACTCGGCGCCTTCGGAGCCAACTGCTGCAACACGAACGCCCCGTCTATAGAAATGGCGAGCCACCTCTGCAACGCCTACGGCATGGACACCATCTCCGCCGGCAGCGTCATCGCCTTCGCCATGGAATGCTACGAGAACGGAATCATCACAAAGGCAGACACCGACGGCATCGAGCTTACCTTTGGAAACCACCGGGCTCTGGTGGCGATGGTTAAGAAGATGGTGAAGCGTGAAGGGTTCGGTGATATCCTCGCCGACGGCGTGAAGGTCGCCGCGGAAAGAATAGGCAGGGGAGCCGAAGAATACGCGGTGCACATCGGCGGTCAGGAACCGGGAATGCACGACCCAAAGGGTAATTTCTACGCCTATGCCGACAGGCATATGATGGCAATGTACCATATGGACGCCACTCCCGGCCGCCACACCACGTATTTCGGTCCGGGCATATTCCGGCACTGCGTTTTAAGCGCCTCCGGCTTCTGTATGCACGGCAGTATACCCGGAAACTCCGCCGCATACATAGCCGGATTCCTGAGCGCCGTAACCGGCTGGGACCGCTCCGAGGAAGAGTTGGAAAAGAACGGTGAGAGGATTGCCAACATGAGGCATGTATTCGCCCTCCGTGAAGGCGATAATCCGCTTGAACGTTTCGTCCATCCCAGGATTCCGGGTCGGCCGCCCCAGACCGAGGGACCGAATGCCGGTATCACCATGAACGTCGAGGCAGAAGCTTACTGGAACCTCGGAGCGCTCGACTGGGATATGGAGACGACGAAGCCGAGCAGGAAAAAACTGCTGGAACTGGGGCTCGATGATATAGCCGAAGAACTCTGGCCTCAGCGGGAATCTGCCCCTGAATAATACGAAATTTCAGCCGTTTAGCCCGGAATACATCCGCCGCGCCTGGTCGAGCTGGGTCAGGAATATGTCTTCGTGAGCCGGTGATATCACCAAACTCAAACCGTGACGGCGCTCTATCTCGACCACGTGCCGCGTGGAGGTAGCCAGACGGAGTCCCCAGTAAATCATCGCTCTGCTGGATTGAACCGGCTCCGTCTTGACGATATCAGTAAAAGGTATGTTTACAGCGAAAGGTCCGCCCAGCACGATTTTCAACCTGTCTTCGAAAACCTGAAAGCGTTTCGGCAGTATACACCAGAACAGGGCGGCATCGAATATTGTTATGGCAAACATGGCTGCCGCGCCGGCGATATCCCGGGAAATCAGGACTATCCCGATAACTAAGGTAAGGGCTAATATAGCGCCGATTACGTACTTAACCCAGGTATCGTAGGCGGGGGTATCTTCATACAGCAACATTTTCGGTCAGCTATTTAGCCGGGAATCTGGGTCCGTTATAGGCGTATTCTTTACCGTCCATCGTCTTGGTAAAGCCCGGGGCGAGCAGAATGGCATGGAACAGGACGGGCTTTTCAATCTTGCGGAAGTTAAGGGGGCAGTGCACCATTCCCCTGGGGATAAAGATGATGGTGGCTTTATCGACTAGATAGTATTCCTGCTCCTCGCCGAGGTAGAAATCTATCTCGGCGCTGAAATCGAATACATCGGGCAGTGAAGCACCGAGGAAAATCAGGTATTCGTCGACGTTATGGGTATGAGGTTCCTTCTCGAGGTGGATGGGGTCGGTAAAGACCTGCCAGCCCATATTCATACCGGCTCCGGGAATCTGTACCTCGCCCCTGAAGTATGCCTGGGGACTGGCAACCCCGGGCAAATTAGCCTCCTCTCTGAAATCCGTCAGCACATATTTCTCATATTTCTTTTCCGCCATTTTTAATACTCCTGATTTTTATTCCTGTTTCGGTGGAAACTTTTCAACTACGCCTGGCTGAGTAGCATTCATAACTATATCCATGAACATTATGGGTTTATTGACCGTTTTTATATTCAAAGGTCCGTGTGCCAGACCTCTGGGTATCCATACGAACGAGGTGGAGGTAATGACCTGGACTTCCTCTTCCTCGCCGAGGGAAAATTCGACCACGGCATCGAAGTTTCTTATGTCGTTCGGGTCACCGCCCATGAAACATATAATCTGGTTGTAGTCATGCTTATGGGATTTCGGAATCATGATAAAGGGTTCGATAAGAAGAGACCATCCCACGGTAAGAGGCGCACCTTCCAGATGTCTTTCCCCGAGTATCTGGAACTGTGGCGCGGGTACTTCCTTAAATACTGAGAAAACAATCGTATCCTGTTTAACATATTCGCTGTACTTTCTTTCTGCCATTATAGTGTTACCTCTTTTTATAGTCTACCTCACCCTCCGCCTGCCGAAGTCCGCCTTAGGCAGACGGGGGGTGAGTACTTTATTCAACCAGAACTGCAAAGTACCTTTTCATATCTGTTACTTCAGTGCAGGTGTATAATAAAGACGGGAGAGCATGTTTAAAAAGGAATATATCTATTACTCGGTTGCAGCCAGTATTATCGCCGCTATAGCCCAGCTTGCCGGGGCGAGCCTCCCCGTGACAATATTTTCAGCCCTGCTGATTCCGCCGGCACTTTTACTTATCATCAGAATCATCCGCCGCTAGTTTACCCGACTTTAGGATAGACCATACCCGGTATGGTTCTACAGGCAGGTATATCAAACCTTCAGCACTCTGTAATACTCTTGGCTATTACCGAAAGTACCCGGATATTTGAGCCTGGTCCAGGATATGGTCCTGAATCGCGTTAAGTATCGCCTGTCTGGTGGCGCCGTAAGGGTCTACATTAAGGGTCGTATCCACAGCATAAAGGATAAAGCGATATTCGTGTCTGGCACCCTGCGGAGGACACGGACCGCCGTATCCGAAAGTCGCAAAGTTGTTTATACCCTGCTGTGCCCCGTTTGAGAGTTCCTGTTCGTTCGGGAGATTTTCTTCCAGCTCAAAAACATCAGGCGGTATGTTGTAAACGACCCAGTGGGTGAACAGGCCGAACGGAGCATCAGGGTCTTCCATTATCAGCACCAGTGTCTGTGTACCCGTAGGGACACCGCTCCAGGTTAATCGCGGAGAGATATCATCTCCTTCACAGGTATATTCTACGGGTATATCTCCGCCATCGCTGAAAGCCTCGCACCTCAGAATAAAGTCGGGTATCGGCATGAAATGAGCAGTTATTTCTTTATCTGCGTCCATTGTAAAAGTTATCGCTTCGGTCGTCCCGGTAGCATCTCCACTCCAGCCTTCGAAAACGTATCCCTCATCTGGAGTGGCGGTAAGCGTTACCTTGAAACCTTCCCGATATGACCTTTGGGATGGAGCTATAGAGCCTGAGCCTTCAGGCTTTACGGAAGTGGTCAGTGTAAACCGTACAGGTTCGGGCTCTTCTTCCGGTTCAGCGCTGAAATGGACAACGATATTCTTATCCCCATCTACAGTGACAGTTATCGACTGCACCGTTCCGGACGCGTCTCCTCTCCAGCGGTCGAATATGTACCCCACGTTCGGGCTGGCGGTAAAGTTCACGGATTCGCCCTCCTCGAATGAACCGCTGGACGGCCAGACAGAACCTGACCCGGCGGGCTCTACGCTGAAGGTAACTGTGAAATTGTTGATTGCAGGCTCCACAGCCTGCTTTTTGCTGAAATGAGCGGTGACTTCCTTATCTGCGTCCATGGTAATCGAGAACGATTCGGATGTAACGGAAACGTCTCCGCTCCATCGTTCGAAGACGTATCCCTCGGAAGGAGTGGCGGTAAGCGTAACAGAGGCGCCGTCATCATAATTGCCGCCGGACGGTGAAATCGAGCCGGCGCCAGCGGGCTCTACCGAAGCGCTGAGTTCATACTGAGCTGTACCACAGGCGCTTACCAGCACCAGAGCGGTGCCTAGAGATGCGAGCAGTAAAAATAAGACTCCTTTCCTGAACATAGACCGCCTCCCGCAGTTATTCATGCTATTACCGATTGCGGACAATTTTAGGCAGAAGAGTGGAATATTGTCAATTTAAATACTGTGAATTTTTTATACGATTGTGAAAAAAGTATTACCAGTTCCATCGGTTTATGATATAGTGTTAGCAAATTATGCTTGCCAAGGTTATAAGCTGTGCCGTAGTCGGGCTTGAGGGGGCAATCGTTGAGGTCGAGGTTGATATTTCTCCCGGTCTGCCCTCGTTTACCATCGTCGGGTTGCCGGATACCGCCGTACAGGAAGCCAGGGAACGGGTAAGAGCCGCCATTCGCAATTCCGGCTGCAGCTTTCCCACGAAGCGGATAGTCGTCAACCTCGCTCCCGCCGACCTCAAGAAGGCAGGACCGGCGTATGATTTGCCCATAGCCCTGGGGATTCTTCTCAGCTCGGAGCAGGTATATGCCGACGTTTCTCAAACTCTGATTCTCGGCGAGCTGTCCCTGGACGGTAACCTGCGACATACCAACGGCGTCCTGCCCATGGTAGCCCTGGCTCACGAGGAAGGCTACTCGACCGTCATCGTGCCCGAAGCCGATGCCGCAGAAGCATCACTGATAGAAGGGGCAAAGATTATTCCCTTCAATTCTCTGGCACAACTGGTGAGTTATCTGAGAGAAGAAATTCCGGAGCCCGAATATCAGCCGGGAGAGGTCGATGAAGCCGCTCCACCCGCTTCAACGGCAACGGACCTCGCTCATATCAAGGGACAGGAGCACGTTAAGCGAGCCCTGGAGGTGGCGGCTGCCGGAGGACATAACGCTGTAATGATGGGACCTCCCGGCAGCGGCAAGACGCTGCTGGCGCGCACGCTCCCCTCCATTCTCCCGCCGATGACCAATGACGAAGCAATCGAGGTTACTAAAATTTACAGCGTTAGCGGCTTGCTGCCTGCTGATACCGCCATAATCAGACAGAGACCGTTTCGCGCTCCTCACTATACCATCTCAAACGCCGGTCTGGTGGGCGGCGGGCACTGGCCGAAACCGGGCGAGATAAGCCTGAGCCACCGCGGCGTCCTCTTTCTCGATGAGCTCCCGGAGTTCGGGCACTCACTGCTGGAGACGCTGCGCCAGCCCCTGGAAGACAAGGTAATCACCATCAGCCGTGCCCAGGGGAGCGTGAGTTTCCCGGCGAACTTCATGCTTGTCGGGGCGATGAACCCCTGCCCCTGCGGCTACTACGGCGACCCTTTCCGGCAGTGCACCTGCCCTTCCAGCGTGGTATCACGCTACCAGAGGCGTATAAGCGGACCGTTTATAGACCGGGTGGATATATTCGTCGAGGTACCTCACATCGACTACGAGAAACTGGCTGACGACAGGCTGGGAGAGGAATCGGGAAAAGTCCGGGCAAGGGTAATGGCCGCCCGCTCGCTCCAGCGCGAGCGTTTCCACGGGACGGGACTGACATCGAATGCAGAGATGACACCTGCCGAGGTAAGGGACTTCTGCCAGGTAGAAGAATCGGCGCAGAGCCTGCTGAAAGCAGCCATGAAGCAGCTTTACCTTTCAGCACGGGCTTTCCACCGCATCCTCAAACTCGCCAGGACGATAGCCGACCTTGAAAACGCGGATATAATCAAAGCCCACCACCTTGCCGAAGCTATCCAGTATCGGCCCAGAAGCCAGCTATAGGCTGGACAGCCTTACCCCTCTCTCCAGGGAAAATACTAAATACTAATATCTAAATCCTAAACTTACATGAATTATAATATTAGAGTTTAGGATTTCGTGCTTTGTGCTTTCGCCGAAGGGGGTGAGTATATACATCAACGGAAACAGAAAGACACCCCTTAACTTATTGACTTACCTATACTACTCAGGTAGTATATGACACCTGACGGGAAAATCACCATGCCTGAAACATGACGAATCGAGGAATAGCCACCAATGGACGAATACCTGCAAAATAATCTGGAGATGTGGAATGACTGGGCACTGTTACACGCCGAGTCAGAATTTTATGATGTCGAAGGATTCAAGAAAGGCAGATGTACCCTCTATCCGATAGCACTGGAAGAGATGGGTGATGTAAATGGGAAGTCATTACTGCATCTCCAGTGCCATTTCGGTCTGGATACTCTCTCCTGGGCAAGGCAGGGAGCTAAAGTTACGGGAATGGACTTCTCTGATAAGGCGATAAACATAGCACGTTCCCTGAATGAAGAGCTTGGAATCGAGGCGGACTTCATTTGTTCTGATATCTATAAATTGACTGATGTTCTGGATGGGAAATTCGACATCGTATACACATCCGCCGGTGTGCTCTGCTGGCTGCCCGACCTGAAAAGGTGGGGAGAGGTAATCGCCCATTCCCTCAAGCCGGGAGGTGTTTTCTATATCCTGGAAGGTCATCCCTTTATGAATATGTTACTTACTGAATCAGAGGATATATCCGGACCGGAGATAACAAGGTCGTATTTTTACACGGCAGAGCCGGAAATATATGAGTCCCCAGGTTCGTATACAGGTCAGCAAACAGACCGTCTCCACACCGGAAACGAATGGACTCACAGCCTGGGCGATATAATAAACTCCATAATTTCAGCCGGACTTCAGATAGAGTTTTTACATGAGTTCCCGAAGATATTTTTCAAGGCGGTACCGTACATGGAGCAGGACGAAGAGGGATACTGGAGGATAAAGGGAGATAAAATCCCGCTTATCTTTACGCTGAAGGCTACCAAGCCCATAGAGTGAGACTTATTGACTCAGTCTCTGCCGGGTATCTTTGATGAAAGGGAACCCGGACAGGACGGCGGCAGCCATACCAGCCCACAGAATAAACGGGTAGCGAAGATTAAAATTAGCCAGGCTGTTGCCTAGCGGCGGCGAAAGCATCTCGCCGACGCGGGAAACGGTATGAATCAGCCCGATTGCCGTTCCGGCATACTCCGTCCCGACTCCTTCGGTCTCGAGAAGAGTCGTCATCAGCAGCGCCATAAACCCATCCCGGACGATACCGGCGATAATCACTGAAATCCAGACTCCCGGTCCGCTAACCACCGATAAGAGACCCACGCCGATAGCGGTCATCAGCGTGGCTGTCAAAAGGACTATTCTCCTTGAGCCGAGCCTGTTAGAGAGCAGGACAATAGGGACGGTAAAGATAGTGCTGATACCGTGAAAAGCTGCCAGAGTACCGTCGGCGGCGGCTTCTGCCCAACCCACATCTCTCAGGTAGAGCGGCAGGTAGCCGAGCGTTCCCTGGACACAGCCTATCTGACCTATCATAATCAGCCCGAGAATCCATATTTGTTTGATATGGATTACGTGTGACAGCGAGGCTCTAAACGATGCTGACTCAGCTTTTTCGGCGGATGAAACGTCACGACCGGGCTCAGTCCTGGTAAAAAACCAGAGAACGCTCATGCCGATTGACACCACGCCGTACATAATGAGGACGTTTTTCCAGCCGCCCAGCAGAGGAGAAAGCACCGTGGCGCTGATCATAGAACTGACCAGGAAACCGAAACCCATGCTCATCGAGAGAACGCCGTTTGCCAGGCCCAGGTGCCGTCCCGGAAACCAGACCCCGCAAGCCCTTATCATTGCCGGCGCCATACTTACCAGAAGCATACCGAAAAGAAACATCGTTGCCGAAAGGGTAAAAAAGCTGTCCGAAAAGCCCCTCAGGATACCGGCTGTCCCTGCCAGGAAGCACCCGGCAACGAGTATTTTTTTGGTGCCGAACCGGTCGCTCAGCAGCCCGCCGGGGAGGAAGACAAACATCCCGGCAAAGGGAACTATCGCCCAGACCGTGCCTATCTGGACAAGGTTCAAACCTAAATCCACGGATATTTCTTTGAAAAGGACGGGCATGCACATCTGCGGCATGGCAAAGGCAAGGGAGCCCGTCAGCGCTATCAGGGCAAGTATATACCACCTGTATCTCGAGCCTTCGGTTCCGTTATAAACTGGATTCATCCGGAAATGCTCCCGTGACACAACGCAGGGGGCCGGACATTTACTCCCTGCCCCCTTTATCAAGTACTGTAATTTACCTTGAAATTAAAATCCTGATGTCACCCTGAGTCCCGATGAATCGGGACGAAGGGTCTAATTATCATCTTAGATTCTTCGTCATCCCGATTTCATCGGGATTCCTCAGAATGACACTGAAGTAAAACTCAGGCATTGTATATATAACTTACCGTTAACCGGCTTCTTCCTCACTTTTTTCTTCTGCCGGCTGCGACTGGCGGTCGCGCATCCAGCGGTGGATATCATCCAGCGCCGGCGGAGCTACACTGAATACCTCTATATCCTTGGGGAACTGAACCCGGTGGTTTTCGCGGATGAAGAGTATCGCCGTTTCATCTTCCTTCAATGTCTCGTCTATCTTCCCGGCGATATACTCATACCTCTTTTTCGAGGCTTCGGAGAAAAACTCGGATACCATCTTGGCTACTTTAATGCTGATAAACCCCATCAGGAGGTGCCTTTCCCAGTCCATGCTTTCTTCGGTCAGTTCCGCATCTTCAGCCACCTCCAGCTGGGCGCCTCCCTTGCATTTATCCCTGGTAATCTGGCAACTGGCGGGACTCAGCTTCTCCAGTATCTGCATACCTTCGTCGCCACTGATGGTTATCGATTCATGGTATATCCGGTTTACGCCTCCCATCTTCGATTCCAGACCGTCAACGTGTTCTTTTACCTGCTGCCAGTAAACGTTAAATTTCTCTGCATATTCAGCCGGGGCATCCTCCCACGAATACAGAAGGGGTACGAGGTAAATTTTCCTCTTGCCCTTATACTGGTCTGCTTCCGGTTTTTCTATCTTACCCAGTTCTTCCGCCATTACTAACCCCCGCTAAAGACCTTCCTTATATCAGGATGCAGGTTCTCACCCAGTTTTATAACGGCTTCGTACCTGATTTTGTCCAGCTCGGCTTGCCTCTTCTCAAATTCGGTGTTGGAATACAGTTTTTCAGGGTGCACATAGACATCGTCAACCACCCTGATAGCAGCCGGTATCTGAAAGCCGGTGGGAGAACCTTTCCAGTCCTCCAGTCCGCCTCTCAACAGGGAATCCAGAATACCCATAGTGTATTCCAGCTTGATATCCCGGTGATGATCCTCCTCACCTATTCCCCCGGTGTTCAGCAGGTAGTAATTCATGTGGGGAAGGCCCTTTACAATTTCGTAAAATATATTGGCATGCTCAGCTAAATCACCGGCGACAAACGGGTCATAGAAAAACTCTCTTCTTATCGTCCCCGCCTTGGTAGGGTCACCCGCCGAAGACTCCATTGCCTGTCCCAGGACCATCAAAGCTACCGCCTGCTCGCAGGTCAGTTTCGATATAGCCGGTATCAACGGTCCCCTGGTTATCAGGATGAGATTGTTTACTGCCGGTATATCGATATAAGGGCTGGCATGCATAAAATCTCTCCTGAGTATGACCGCTCTGCCGTTAGAGGTCCTGCGGAAATTATAGAAATCGAAATCACCTTCATCAGTTAAAGCAACATTCTCGCATACGGTTTCCGGTCTCAGCAGACCGTAATATATCTCGGTCTGTTCACCGGGATTGACTCCCTCGGTCTTAACGAATATTCCGCCGGCTTCAAAACCGTGGAAAGAACCGTCCGGCATGAGCGTCCCGCCGTCGTCCTGTATCAGCCACGACTTCTCGTTACCCTTCTTTGCCAGTATCCTGGAGGTGGTGGTGGTCTTGCCGTTGGCACTCAGGGCGACCAGCAGGGTTGTTACCGTGCGGTAATCACCGTGCACCGACTGCAGATAGTCCTCGCGGCAGCCGGAATGAAGAAAGATGCCGCCTTTTCTGGTCTTTGCCGCCCAGTCTTCGGCAGCAAAAACACCTTTCTTGTATTCTCCTATGTAGTTGCCGTTCCTGATTATCTTGACATATCTACCGTCGGGCAGCATCGCCAGTCTGATGGTGATGTTCTTCTCGGGAAGCGGCTTGGAAACATTGGACTCATAAGCTTCGTCGGCGAAAAATATTATGCAATAATCCGGTTCTTTTACCTCACCTTTAGCCGGTATGAAAAGGTTCCCCCCTCCATAGGCAAGGTGGGCAAAACGCTCCGGTATGATTAGCCTGACTACGGTATCGCTGTTCAAATTACCCACGATTCTATCAACGCAGATTAACTTTTCTTTTGCCAGGGATTTTTCGCACTGTACCAGGAGCTCCCGCTCAACCTCACCGAACTGACTGTCAACGCTGTTCTTGGTGAACATAGCCGACCTTGAGGTAGGCTCACTCTCGGCTACATAGTTGCCGTAAATCGTCTTCCTTACTCCGGGCTGCTTTTCCACCAGCCCCCTCAACACCTCGGAAGAAGGATTGTCAGTCAGCCTGCCTTCTTCAATCGCTTTTTGCCGTATCTTTTCGGCGGTCTGAACAAATTGGGTTAAATCGAATTCCGGCACTTCACCTCTCCAAAACTTTTAGTCATAATCTCGTTCCATTCGTTTTAACAATCGAACGGTTCATTATACCATTTTTAGGCAAAGTGTTATAATCCGAGATGGGAGAGAGGTTCACTGTGATCCGTAAATGCCTAAAGGAAGATACCGAAAGGATACACTATATAATCAACGAAGCCGCCAGGGCTTATGAAGGCATCATCCCCGCCGACCGTTATCACCAGCCGTATATGCCTGTGGATGAGCTGAGGCGGGAAATGGAGCGCATGGAATTTATCGGCTGGGAAGAGGATGGTGAGTTAGTCGGAGTTATGGGGATAGAACCGATTAAGGATGTTACCCTCATCCGCCACGCCTATGTGCTGCCGGAGTGGCAAAAGCAGGGCACTGGCAGCCGGCTCCTCGAACACCTGAAAAGTATGGTCACCACCTCCCGCCTGCTGGTCGGGACATGGGCGGACGCCTGGTGGGCGATAGAATTTTATAAGAAACGCGGTTTTACACTACGACCTGACAAAGACAGGCTGCTGGAAGCTTACTGGGACATACCACCCCGGCAGATAGAAACGTCGGTGGTTCTTTCATTGGACATGGAAAACAGCAAATAACTGAGGAAGAGCGTTTCCGGCTGCGGTTTCTGCCAGGCGAAAGTAACCTGCGAATACCGCATCCCGGCAAGGATACCAAGGAGCCGCCCGGAATAACCTGCCTACAACTCGGCTTCAAGGAGCGTGGTCGTATCCTGGACGCCCTGAACACCGCGGACTTCTCCAACGACTATCTTGGTAAGCTCGAAGAGAGACTTGGCTTCGGCGATGGCTATGGCGTCCCACTGCCCGAAGACAAGGTTCAACTCCGTGATTCCCTGAGTGGCGCGAATCTGGGTGAGAGCCTCGGACTCCAGCCCCGGTACCAGTTTTATCAGCAAATAGCCCTTTGTCATACCGCTTACATTATATTTTGGGACGATATTCCCTGGCAAGTTTAGGTAGTATAATAAAAAAGTTAACTCACCTCAATCGTTGAGCCGTCTGCGGTCTTGATTACATCTATTCGGTTGGGGAAGGCGTCCCTGAGTTCCTCGATGTGGGTGACCACGATTATCTTCTCGAAATCGTCCTGGATTGAGGTTATCGCTTCCTTCAGCTTCTCGAGTCCGGCGGTGTCCTGGGTCCCGAACCCTTCGTCGATAATCAGGGTCGGCAGTGGCGCCCCGGCACGCCGGGCAAGGATTCTGGACAGGGCTATCCGGATGGCGAAGTTGATGCGGAAGGCTTCACCGCCGCTGTACATCTCGTAGTTGCGCGTCCCCAGCTCGTCGGCGATTTTTATATCCAGCGTCTCGACGGTATCCCCCTTTTTGGTCTCGCGCTGCGTCTCTATTTTCACGTGCATCCGGTTGTCCGTCATCCGCCCCAGCAGTTTGTTGGCTTCGACTTCAATTTCCGGGAGAGCCATCTCGATGAGCCATGCCTGTATCCCCTTTTTGCCGAAAGCCTGCGCCAGTTCACGGAAGATTATCTCTTCCTTCGAAGCCTGGCTGAGCAGTTCTTCGCTCTCTTGCGCCCTTTGCTCCCGTTCGGAAATACGCTGTAATATCCCCTTTATGCGCCCGACCGATTCCTGAGCCTGTTTCTGCCGTTTACTCAGTTCACGGTATTCGGTCTCCGCCTCGCTTAATTCGTCGGAGAGGTCGGGGAGCGGGGTGAGTTCGGCCGTCAGCTCTTCTTTCTTTTGTCTGTCGTCCTCGATACCCTGGCGCAGCTCACGGGCAGCCTGCTCCGCTCTGGAGGCGGACTCTTTATCCTGGCCGATAAGCCTGTCGGCTTCGTCCAGCTTACGTCTGGGTTCTTCGTATTGAGCTAAGTCGGAAAGGTCTTTGCGTACCTGCTCGTGGTTCCGGGCATCGTAGTCTAAACCGGCAAGCTCATCCACGAGTTTTGCCAGCGCTTCCTGCTCCCCGGCGGCGTAGTCTTTTCTGGCGATTCTCTCCTCGATTTCCGCCAGTTTACACCTTTCCTCATCAAGCTGGGTACCGGCTGTTTCAACTTCATGAATCTCGCGGTTGAGCAGGCTGACCTTGCTCCGGGCTGACGTTTTCTCCTGTTCCAGCCTCGTTTCCAGTCCAGTAATTTCTTCTTTAGCCGACCTGAGCTCCGTTTCTTTCTGCGATATTTCTTCACGCGCCGACTGAAGAGAGAGGGTCTTTTCCTGTTTTTCCCCCGTGTATTTCTCTTCGATGAGTCTGCGGTGCTCTTCTCCCAGTTCTCTCTCACACAGGGGGCACTTTGCTCCGGTCTGGGTCGAGAGCAGTCCGAGCTTCTCCGCTATTTCATCAATCTCCCGCTCAAGTCGCGTCTTCTCTGATTCCAGGCCGGAAATACTGGCTTGTAACTGCTGTCCCGCCTGTCTCTTCTGGTTCAATACATCCTCGTCGCCGACAAGCCGTTCCAGTTCGGTCTGCGCTTGCCGCAATTCTGTCTTGAGTCCGGGCAGTTTCTGGCAGGTGGTGTCCAGTTCGCTGATTTTCCTCTCGGCAAGGGCATGCTCACTGAGAAGCGCCTGGCTTGCCTGGACGATAGCCATTTCCAGGCTGTGTTTTTTCTCGTTCAATGCCGTAACCAGTCTCAGTTTCTGGTCTAGCTCCTCGTTCAGCTTTCTTGTCTCTTTATACCGGGCATATCCTTCTTCAATGGTGGACCGCCGGCCAATCAGCTCTTCGTACTCTTTAATCCGTGCGTTCAGCTGTCCCGCCTGGCTCTCCAGCAGCTCTGTCTGCTTTATACTTTCCGTTATGTGTTTCTCAATCTGTGCCAGCTGCTGCCGTTTAGTCTCCAGTAACTCTCTTTTCTGCCTCAGCTCGTTCAGCCCGGCATCTTTCTCTTTCAGGTCTGTATCGACCTGTGACAGCTCTGTCTGTGCCCCGGCGAGTTCGGCTTCATAGGCGGGTTTCTGTTCCAGTTCTCTGCCGATGTCCTCGATGGTGCTCTCAGCCAGGGCTTTTTTCGTTTCCTGTGTCCTGGCAAGTTCTTTAGCCTGCTCCTCCAGTTCGTCGTAGCGGGAGAGCCCCAGAATGTTCGCCAGTACCTCTTTTCTTTTAACCGGCGACTGCTGGGTGAATTCATCGGCATGACCCTGGCGGAGGTAGGCGCTGTTGATGAAGGTGGCGTAGTCCATATGAAGGGTATCGATTATCTCCTGCTGCGTTTGCGAGATGGTGTTGCCGGTTATTGATTTGAATCCGTCGCCTGAGGCTACCTGAAACTCCAGAATACTCTGGCCTGAAGCACGGCGTCTTTTAGGCCTGGCGTGTTTTCGGATAACGCGGTAGGTGTTTTGTCCTACAGAGAAATCGAACTCCACCTCGGTTTCCTCCTGCCCCAGGTGGATAAGGTCGTCGTCGCTCTTGGCTCTGGTCTTACCCCAGAGCGCCCAGGTTATTGCGTCAATCAGCGATGACTTGCCGTTGCCGTTATCGCCCCAGATACTGGCGGTGTGGATACCGTTGAAATAGAGCGGCGGCACGTTGTCCCGGTAGGGCATGAAATTGCGCAGGGCTAACTTGATGGGAATCATCTATTCAAGAACTCCCCGGATAGCTGATTTTATCCCATATTTTAGCACATAGTAAGCAGGATTTTTTCGCTGAGACCTTTATCTATAAATCGATATAGGTTTTAGGCTCTCCTACCGGGGACGGTGGTCCCTTCATATCATGGATGTGTGCTTTTCCGTTCTTCAAAATGAAAGCGCCGACGTAGCCCAATCCCTGCTCTTCCACTCCCGGTTTATAAAACTGGCGTTTTTCCACAATTTCCTCTTTAAGTGCCGTGTCCTTTATTTCCTGCATCCGACCGCTGACCCTTATCTGGACGCCTTCTGCATAATAACACAGCTCAGTCTCAGGATTTTTAGTGAGTTGCTTGTAAACGTCTTTAGGCGACTGCATGGAAAAGATAATGCCGTTTTCGTCGGCGCGGTACGTTCCCATGGCGCGAACGTGCGGTTTATCGCCCTCCACGGTAGCCATATAAGCTGTCGGATGTTTGGTAATGAACTCGAGTATTTCTTTTTTATCCATAATAAGCTTCCTCCCCCATCTAATATCATAAAAATTTTAACATGATATAACCGTTTACATCAAAGAACCCTTTACCTGATTTACTTGACGATATTATTTGGTTTTGGTGGGATAAATTCTCCACGACGGGTAATAGTGGCAGTCCCGCCTGTTAGGTGGTATCATAAAGCTACTTCCCGCATTCCAGGAGGTACAGATTGCAGATTAGACTCAGTTTCTACGGCGGAGCACACAATGTTACCGGTTCCAGATATCTCCTGGAAACCAATAATATCAGGTTTCTGGTTGACTGTGGCCTTTATCAGGAAAGAAAATTCCGGTACAGAAACTGGGAACCTTTTGCATTCGACCCCGGCTCTCTGGACGCCGTCCTGTTAACCCACGCTCACGTAGACCACTGCGGACTGATTCCCAAGCTGGTCCGCGATGGCTTCCGCGGCAGGATATACTGCACCGACGCCACCGCCGATATTACCAAGATAATACTGCTGGATGCAGCCCACCTCCAGGAAGAAGACGCCGCATTCAAGAAGAGGCGGCACGAACGCGAAAAGAGGAAAGGACCCTACCCTGAGGTACCTCTCTATACCACCGAAGACGCCGAGGCTTCATTCCCCCTGTTTTCACCGGTGGCTTACCAGGAAGTCGTCCAGGTAGGCGAAGGGATTAAGGCATCATTCCATGATGCGGGTCATGTTCTCGGTTCGTCCATGATAAAGATAACGGTCAGCCAGGGTGGGGAGACAAGGACTCTCCTCTTCTCAGGCGACGTCGGCAGGTGGGATAGGCCGATATTAAGGGACCCTAGTGTGTTCAAAGAGATAGATTACGCCGTTATGGAGTCCACCTACGGAAACAGGATACACGACGAGCCGCCGGACATAGGTGATAGTCTGGCTGAAATTATCAACTCAACTTATAAAGCCGGGGGTAATATCATCGTACCCAGCTTCGCACTGCAGCGGAGCCAGGAAGTCCTGTACTACATGAACGAACTGCTGATGGACGACGAGATACCGGATATACCGGTTTACCTCGACAGCCCGATGGCGATAAGAATCACCAATGTATTCAAACAGCACCGTGAGTTATTCGACATGGAGATGTCCCAGCTGATACATGAAAAGAAGTCGCCGTTCAATTTTCCGGGTCTTGAGATGGTCGAGACAGCGGAAGAATCGAAAACTCTCAACGATATCAGGGGTACGGTGATGATAATAGCCGGCTCCGGGATGTGTACCGGCGGCAGAGTAAAACACCATCTGAAAACCAACATTGTGCGACCGGAGAGCACGATTCTATTTGTAGGATACCAGGCAATAGGCACGCTCGGACGGAGTATCGTGGACGGAGCGAAGACCGTGAGAATACACGGGCAGCGTTATCCCGTCAGGGCAAGAATCGCCCAGATACACGGTTTCTCATCCCACGCCGATAGAGACGAGCTGTTAAGGTGGGTTTCCGGCATTTCGCCCAGACGGGTATTTATCGTTCACGGTGAAGCGAAGTCGGTAAAGGAGTTCGGTCGGTTCCTGAGACAGGAGACCGGCTGGAAGGTATCCACGCCCATGTACGGGGAATCGGTAGTGCTGGTATGACAAGTCTGCGTCCTGTTTTTCACGGGTAACGCAAAAGGAGGACAAAGATGCCGAATTATGAAATAAACGACCTTGCCAAGGAAGAATCATGGCGGATGTTCCGGATAATAGGCGAACTGGTAGAGGGATTCGATACCCTGAGCGGTATCGAGCCGGCGGTGACAATCTACGGCTCAGCCCGTCTTTCACCGGATGCCGAACTGTACGCCAAGACGGAAGAAATAGCCTACCGTCTCGGTAGTCTGGGTTTTTCCATCACGACCGGAGGAGGACCAGGCGTAATGGAAGCAGCCAACAAGGGGGCGCTCAGAGCCGGCACCACTTCGGTCGGGCTTAACATCGATTTACCCGAGGAACAGGCGTGTAATGAATATTCCAACATATCCATAACCTTCCACCACTTTTTTGTCCGCAAAGTAATGCTGGTAAAGTACGCCACCGCTTTTATAGCCATGCCAGGCGGACTGGGAACACTCGACGAACTAACCGAGGTAATGACCCTGATTCAGACGCTCAAGATAAAACCTTTCCCGGTAGTATTGTTCGACAGCGAATACTGGGAAGATTTACTCCACTGGCTGAGAAATTCCATGTTGAAGAGAGAATATATATCGGCTGAAGACCTGAACCTACTCAGGGTCTGTGATGAGCCCGGTGAAGCGGTTGATATCGTTCAGAGCTGGTATACAAAACAGGAAGTTACCGGCAAAGGAGTCCTGTTAAAGTAATTACCGCGCGGCGGTACCGACTATTTATACGTCTCGTAACAGACGATTTCATCAAGCGACTTGCGGGTTTTCGGTCTACCCGGGTCATCTGGGTAGCCCAGAGTAAGCAGGGCGACAATCTTACAATTATTCGGTATTCCCAGTATCTCCCTCGCCTTATCCTGAGAGAAGGCACCAATCCAGCAGGTCCCCAGTCCTTCATCCACCGCTGCCAGTGTCATATGGTCCACGGCTATCGCCAGGTCCACGGGATAACCCGGGACTTCACACATCATCATGTTATCCGGCGCTGTAGTCACGGCGGCAATAACCACCGGCGCCGCGGCGACCTGCGCCTGCCCGCCCGAAGCGTCCGATAACAGCACGCGCTTCTCACCGTCCCTGACAACTACGAATTTCCAGGGTTGTCTGTTAGCACCCGAAGGCGCCATGCGCGCCGCTTCAAGGACATTCCTTAACTTCTCTTCCGGTACGGGGGCATCTTTATAATTCCTTATACTTTTCCTCTGCAGAATTGCTTCTTTTACTTCCATGAACGACTCCTCCTCATCTCAGCCGTATATTATGCTAATACAAGTATAGCATTATCAACATTTCCCTCTCCAATTTACTAGTACCGTTAAATACTAATTTTCTTATTAATATTAGCAACTAAATGCAAACATAACCTATCTGATATGATATCGTGATTCCTGGTGGTATAATGGTTAGCTAAACATCGAGACGGGAAAACAGTTATATTTTAGAGAACAATGACATAAAAACCCAAAGAAGTGGTAATAATACCACGTAGATACGTAATTGCGCAATTGCGTGTATGGGATAGTTTAGATTGAGTCACAGAATAAATCAGCAGGAGGTAAAGAATGGCTAAAGTTACCCTGGAACATAAAACGGTGGTCTACCCTATGCCCGCCTTCCTCATCGGGGCAAAGGTTGACGATAAACCGAACTATATGACTGCTGCCTGGTCCGGGATTGCCGGTGGAGAACCGCCGATAATCACCGTGGGAATACGTCCTACCCGCCACACGATAAAGGGTATCCGGCAGAATATGACTTTCTCGGTTAACGTACCCTCGGTCGACCTGGTTAAAGAGGTGGACTACTGCGGAATCGAGTCCGGCAGCAAGGTCGATAAGGTTGCGGTCTGCGGCTTCAAAATTTTCTACGGAAAGCTGGAGACAGCTCCCATGATTGAACAGTGTCCGGTCAACCTGGAGTGCCGGGTTCTGCACCAGTTGAATGTCGGCAGTCATATCCTGGTGGTCGGCGAGATTGTTGAAACGTATATCACGGAAGACTGCCTTAAGGACGGTATACCGGATGTTGATAAGATAAAGCCGTTTGCCTTCAACCCTCGGCCGGATGCCGGCTATCAGGCATTTGGTGAAGTCGTCGGGAAAGCCTTCAACATCGGGCTGGCACTGAGAAAGGCGTAGCCGGACCGCGTCTAAATATTAGCTCTAGAGCTGCCAGAAACTCTGCAATTGTTCGAAGTCAATCAGTCCGCTTTCGGCGATATTTTCCGTCTCGATACCTGCCTCAACGGCTGCCGCTACCGGGGTCAGACCGCCAACCTGCACTATGCCTATCCGGTTCAGGGCTACGGCGATTTGACACACCGGCTCGCTGATATTGCCCACGGCGAATATTCCACCGATACCGACCTCTTTGAGTAAAGCGATTTTCTCCTCAAGCAGTTCTTTAGCCGCAGCCGGTATCGTCCGGAAAACACCCAGTACCTTGCCGCTGCCGGTACTGGCAGCCTCACTGACGCTTGTCATTCTGGCGCGGATAAACTGCTCCGACGGGTCCAGCGATGTACCGCCGTAGTCGATGATACCTACGAACCGTCTTGGCTTGGCGTTCCTGACTTCAAGGATGCCGCCGAACTTAAACTCGGTAGGCACACCCGCCTTCAGGAGCACGCCATTTATCACCACGCTGCAGACGGTGGCAAAGCCGATTTTGCCGGGAGGCACGATAACAGAACCCAGCTTTTCTCCTTCGTGCGCCACCGCTACCAGATCACTGACACACAAACCGGTCTTGAATGGCTCTTTCATAGCGGACAGCGCTTTCTTGAACTTGTCTATATCAAAGATGGAAGTGTTTATCGATAGCTGGCCGGTGCGTTTTTCAGGGTCGAAAGTGGTCTGGTAGGAGAGTGTCTCCAGCTTCTCTCTTACGAATCCGAGATGGAGGGGCGCCAGCGCCTCTTTTACTTCCTGCTGTCCCAGTGGTGTAATCAGCCTGCCGTCGTGACCTTCCGGTTGAGTGTAGCCACGCTCGTCGGCTATCCGCAGGTGATACCTGACCGCCCTTTCGCTCAAGAACACCCCCTCCTGTTCGAGTCGACGGGCAATGGTAATAGACCCGAGAGGTTCCGATGATTCACTCAGGATTTTGAGTATGGATATGAGTTTACTCTCTGCGTCCGCTCCAACTGTCTGTTCCATAAGAAAATCTACTCCTCCCCGGAATGATAAGTAATCATCTTGTCAATCCCGTTTTTTACCTGCATTTATAATGTCCCTGTGGTAGTTCTGCAGGGACTTTACGCCTGACTTTCCCTTACGATAAGCGGTTATGCCTTTAACGGCAGCTTTTGCCGCGGCGAGGGTGGTGATATAAGGTACCCTGTACCTGATGGCTGCCTTGCGGATGTATGAATCGTCATGTATACTCAGTTTCCCCGCCGGAGTATTTATCACCAGTTGTACCTCTCTGTCCTTTATAGCATCCGTGATATTCGGTCTGCCTTCGTACTCTTTAAGTATCGGTTCGGAAGGTATACCCAGGTCCGTAAGGTAGGCATGGGTGCCCGCTGTGGCTTTTATCCTGAATCCAAGGTCGGCAAACTTCCTGGCTATCAGTCCCGCCTCCTGCCTGTCCCGTTCCGCCACGGTTATGAGCACTGTTCCATCGGCCGGAAGCGGTGCGACTGCTTCCTGGGCTTTCCAGAATGCCAGGTCAAAGGAGTCAGCGATACCCAGCACCTCACCGGTGGACTTCATTTCCGGTTTGAGCACCGGGTCGACGTCCGGGAACATGGTGAAGGGGAAGACCGATTCCTTGACACCGAAATGAGGCACCCGGGTTTTTTTAAGATTCAGGTCTTTAATCTTCTTACCCATTATCAGCCGGGTAGCCAGGCGTGCCATTGGAATGGCGCACACCTTGGATACCACCGGGACGGTTCGGGAAGCTCGCGGATTTGCCTCAATCACGTAGACCACGTCGTTACAGATGGCGTACTGCACATTCAACAGCCCGACAACTTTCAGTTCTTCGGCTATACGCCGCGTGTAGTTTTCGATTGTATCCAGGTGTTTCTGGGGCAGGCTTACCGGCGGCAAAACGCAGGCGGCGTCGCCTGAATGTACGCCGGCGTACTCGATATGCTCCATTATCGCCGGTATTATAACTTCTTCGCCGTCCGAAAGAGCATCCGCCTCGGTCTCGATGGCATTCTCGAGATAGCGCTCTATGAGCACGGGCCGGCCCGGCATGACCTTGACGGCGGCGCTGACGTATTGTCTGAGCTCTGCCTCGTCATGGACTATCTCCATGCCGCGTCCCCCTAGTACGTATGATGGGCGGACTATGAGCGGGTAGCCGATATTTCTGGCTATGTCCAGCGCCTCTTTCAGACTTAACGCGGTGTCCGATTCCGGCATGGGGATACCGTATTTCTTCATCATCTCCCTGAACCGCCCCCTGTCCGAGGCGATATCTATGGAGTTTACCGATGTTCCCAGTATTTTTACGCCTGCCTGTTCGAGTTCCGTGGCTATATTCAGCGGGGTCTGACCGCCGAACTGGACAATCACGCCAAGCGGTTTCTCTTTTTTATAGATGTTTATCACGTCTTCCACGGTCAGAGGCTCGAAATACAGCTTGTCTGACGTATCGAAGTCGGTAGAGACCGTTTCAGGGTTGCAGTTTACCATTATAGTCTCATACCCGTCGTCTCTGAGAGCGTAAGAAGCATGAACACAGCAGTAATCGAACTCTATTCCCTGGCCGATTCTTATCGGACCGCTGCCTATCACTATGGCTTTCTTTCTGTCACCGGGTTCAGATTCATCTTCTATCTCGTAAGTGCTGTAATAATACGGAGTACTGGCGTCGAATTCAGCGGCACAGGTATCCACGGTCTTGTAGACGGGCTGGATATTCCAGCTTCCACGCAGTTCGACCACCTCACGGTAAGTTCTGCCGGTAAGCTCCGCTACCTGTCCGTCGGCGAAGCCGTTTCTTTTTGCCCGCAGCATCAACTCCGGTGTCAGCGGTTGTGAACCGAGTAAACGCTCCATGTCAACGATATTCTGGAGTTTGGAGGTGAACCACATGTCGATTTTAGTGCGCTCCGAGATAGCCTGGGGTGTAATTCCTTTTCTCAGGGCTGACATAATTGCCCACAGTCTCAGGTCGTTGGGCTCTAGAGGATAGGAATTTATGTCGGCTGGCGATTCCCATTTCGGGTCTTCCCAGAGTAGCGATGTTCTGTTCGACTCCAGCGAGCGTACCGCTTTTTGAAGGGCAGCCTCGAAAGTCCGGTCAATGGACATTACTTCGCCGGTGGCTTTCATCTGGGTGCCGATAGCGCGGTTATCGGCTGAAAATTTATCGAACGGCCAGCAGGGTATTTTTACGACCACGTAGTCCAGCGCCGGCTCGAAAGAAGCCATCGTTTTCCCGGTTATCTGGTTGGGTATCTGGTCCAGAGTCCTGCCCACGGCAATCTTCGAAGCAACCCTGGCGATAGGATAACCGGTTGCTTTGCTGGCAAGAGCCGAGCTGCGGCTGACCCGCGGGTTGACCTCTATCACGTAGTACCTGCTGCTCGTGGGGTCGAGGGCAAACTGGATGTTACAGCCGCCTTCTATGCCCAGCGCCCGTATTATATTAAGGCTTGCCGTCCTGAGCATCTGGTACTCTTTGTTGGTAAGTGTCTGGCTGGGAGCGATTACTATACTGTCGCCGGTATGCACTCCCATCGGGTCGAAATTCTCCATATTACATACGGTAATACAGTTATCAGCGCTATCCCGCATTACCTCGTACTCAATCTCTTTCCAGCCGGCCACCGATTGTTCCAGCAGCACCTGCTGTATCGGACTGTTCGCAAGACCTCTGGATACCATCGCCTCCAGGTCCTCCAGGGTATGTGCCATGCCGCCGCCGGTACCGCCAAGGGTATAGGCAGGGCGGACTATCAGGGGAAGACCGAGTTCTCTGGCAGCCTCTCTTGCCTGCTCCACGGTGTTTACCGTATGGCTGCTCAGCACCGGCTCGCCTATACTTACCAGAAGCTGCTTGAATAACTCCCTGTCCTCGGCGTTCCTGATAGTCTGGATAGGAGTCCCCAGGCTTCTCACGTTGTATTTATCGAGAATACCGGCGTCAGCCAGCGCTACTGCGAGATTGAGTCCGGTCTGTCCGCCGAGGGTGGGAAGTAAACCGTCCGGTTTTTCCTTTTCGATTATTTTGGTAATCATATCGACCGTTAAAGGTTCGATGTATACGATATCGGCAATGCCTTCATCGGTCATAATCGTTGCCGGGTTGGAGTTGACGAGCACGGAGATTATCTTCTCCTCACGCATCGCCTTGCATGCCTGAGCGCCGGCGTAGTCGAACTCCGCCGCCTGACCGATGATGATGGGACCCGAGCCTATAATCAGCACTTTAGATGGCTTGTCTGTCAATTAGACTCCTTTATCATCTCAATAAATCTGTCGAAGAGGTAGGTATTGTCCAGCGGACC
>CAZBAN010000024.1:26041-30502 GCA_964489895.1 uncultured Dehalococcoidales bacterium | reverse complement strand
GCCCAGATGGCTACGGACCTTCAGGCAACCCGCATGATGACCTACCGCGCTGCCTGGATGCGGACAAGGGGGATAAGGTGCGATGCCGAGCAGGCTACAGCCAAGATCTTTGCCGAACTGGCAGCTACCAGAGCTACCACGCATTGCGTGAAAATTCACGGTGCCTACGGCGTGCTGGAGGACTATATGCCTCATCACTATTACAAGCATACCCCTGTAAGGTTCGGCGCCGGTGGTACTGAAGAATCACTGAATATAATGATAGCTAACGCTGCAATAAGGGATGATGCTAATCCTGACCTGAGCAGCAAATCGATGGAACAAGCCGGCTGGTGGGGTCGGCTGGACTGGTGATAGCCGTGACCGGTATTGAATTATCATAACTGAGGAGTTGTAAGCATATGAAGCCATTGAATATAGTTGTCTGTATCAAGCCCGTTCCCGATTCCCGTTACTGGGACAGGCTCAGGCTCGACCCGAATACTAAACTGCTCCGCCGCGAAGGTATCCCGATTGTAATCGGTTCGCTGGATATCAACGCTATTGAAGAGGCGCTGCGGATAAAAGAGGCAAGAGGTGGCAAGGTAACGGTTATCAGTATGGGACCGGCGAATACGCTGGAAATTCTAGCCTGGGCATATGCTTTTGGTGTCGATGATGCCGTACTGCTTACCGATAGAGCTTTTGCCGGGGCGGATACACTTGCCACTGCCTATTCCCTGACAACCGGGATAAAGAAAATAGGTGATGTAGACCTTGTCCTGCTGGGAAATGAAAGCCTGGACGGGAGTACCGGTCAGGTGGGGCCCCAGGTGGCTGAGTTCCTCGGTATTCCTCACGTGACGGGTGTGGAGAAAATCGATTTCGTTGACGATGATACCCTCCATGTCAGGAGGAAGATTGAACTCGGACATATGGTGATAGAAGCAAAGCTGCCGATAACACTGGCGGTGACAGCGGAAATCAACGAGCCGCGTGTACCCCCGGTATTCGGCGCTCTCTGGGCTACGGAGAAGGAAGCGAAGCAGTGGACTGTCAACGACGTGGAAGTGGACAAGGAGAGGATAGGGCAGGGCGGCTCACCCACCTATGTGCCCGAGGTGTCCAACATTGAGTTGCAGCGGCGCGGCGAGGTCCTGAAAGGGGAGCCGGCTCAAATCGCCCGGCAGCTTTTAGAAAAATTACGTGCCGACGGAGTACTTCCCGGTGCATAAATTATCTGGAGGAGAAAATTGGAGATAGAAAAATACAAGGGAGTTTGGGTTTTCACAGAGCAGAGGGAAGGTGAATTGCAGGAAGTCGGTCTGGAGATTCTGGGTGAAGCCCGAAAGATTGCTGACAAACTCGGACATGAACTGGCAGCCGTGCTGCTGGGACACAATGTAGCTCATCTGGCTGATGAGCTGGCAGCCTATGGTGCCGATAAAGTGTACGTTGCCGATTCACCTGTCCTTGAAGTCTACCGATGTGATGCTTACGCGCCGGTACTGGAAGCCATGATTAACGAGCACAAGCCGGAGATATTCCTGGTCGGCGGTACCAGCATGGGGATGGACCTGGCACCCAGGGTGGCAGCCAAGGTGAACACCGGTCTCTCAGCACACTGCGTTGGTCTTGATGTGGATGAAGGAGGGTGTCTGAAAGCCCAGGTCCCCGCTTTCGGGGGCAGTATAATGGCTTCCATTACCTGCGCTGTCCACCGTCCCCAGATGGCTACCGTCCCGCCAGGTTTTATGAAGAAACTGGAAAAAGACGCTTCACGCAAAGCGGAAGTCTTCAACGTGGAAGTTAAACTGACCGAGAAAGATATCCGTACCCGGGTGCTGGAGGTTTTCAGGGAAGAGGCGGAGTCGAAACCTATAGAACTTGCCGAGACTATTGTCGCCGGTGGCTACGGCATAGGCAGCAAAGAGAACTGGGGTATGCTGGAAGAGCTTGCCGCAACACTCGGTGCCAGTGTCGGGGCTACCAGGCCCGCCTGCGATGAAGGCTGGGCTGTGCAGGAAGTGCAGATGATAGGGCAGAGCGGAAAGACGGTACATCCCAATCTTTATATCGGGGTTGGTGTCTCCGGTATTATTCACCACCTCATCGGTATTCAGGACTCCAAGGTTATCGTGGCTATCAACCGGGATGCCGAAGCGCCCATTATAAAGGCGGCGGACTACGCCATAGTAGCCGATTACAAGGAAATCGTTCCGGCACTCATCGAAGAGTTTAAAAAGCTCGGAAACGAATAGAGCTAATTTCTCTGAAGAAAAAGCTACCTCATTTCTCCACCAGCTCTATCAGCACGCCGTTCATTGACCTGGGGTGGATGAAGGCAACCAGACCTTCGACGCCCTGCCTGGGCTCGGTGTCTATCAGCCTTATCCCTTTTTCGGCGAGGGATGCCAGCGTCTTCCTGATATCATCCACTTCCACGCAGATATGGTGTATTCCTTCTCCTCGGGTCTCGATGAATTTACCTATCACGCCGCCGTCACCGACGGGCTCTATCAGCTCCAGCATATCGCCGCCGGCGGAAACCATAGCGGCTCTCATCCCTGCCTCCGGGGCATCGTGGATCTCGCCCAGTTCCGCTCCCAGGGCTTCGGTGTAGACTTTTATAGCTTCGTCAAGGTTTTTTACCGCAATTCCGGTGTGGCTAATCCCTTTCAGCATCAGGATGCCTCCTCATTAACAGATAGTATCTCGCCCTAATAGTAGAACAGGCTGTCAGGCGGTTGTCAATGCCGCCCTCCAGCCTGCTCTGAGATTCCACTTTTTAACGTAATTAAAAGGCTTTACTCATTATACAGACGCCGTTGTTTCCGGCGTAGCCGTAGCTCTGGGCAAGCCCGATTTTCGGGTTATTGGTAATCTGTCTTGGACCCAGGTCGCCGCGTAGCTGGTAGGCTACCTCGATACACTGCCAGAGACCCTGGGCTACAGTGGCTTCACCGAATGCGCCGAACCCGCCACTGGGGCATACCGGCACTTTGCCGTCCGGTATATTAAAATAGCCTTCCCTTAACATCTTATCCGAGCCGCCGTATTCGAGCTGCATTATCATATCCATGTAGGTCAGGTAATGCCAGGAGCTGTTGTCCGGTAGCTCGATAACGTCGATGTCGTCCGGTTTACGTCCTGCCTGTTTGTAAGCGGCGGCGAGAGCATTCCGGCTTTCACTCCAGCCGAGAGTACCAACGTCCGCTTTAGGATACGCGCTCAGGTAGGTCAAAGAGATGCAGGGGTCGCCGAATGAAGGCGAACCAATTGCAAGACCCTCTATACGGATAGGCTTATCGGTGAATTTCTCCGCCATGTCCATCGGCACAACTATAATTGCCGCGGCGCCGTCGCTGGTGGCGCAAATCTCGTAAAGTCGCAGCGGGTCGCAGACCATTGGCGAAGCCAGCACGTCTTCGAGGCTAAATTCTCTTTTATATCTGGCGTTCGGGTTGTGGACGCCGCCCTTGCTGGTAATGACCTTCACCATCGCCATGTCCTCTTCGGTGGTGCCGCAGTCGTGAATTCTTCTCCGCATCTCCATTGCCCAGTAGCCCGGGTTGGTCTCACCTACCATGGCGTAGCGGAAGTAGTCATTATCGTACAAAGCATCCCTGGACTGCGGTCTGAAGAAACCTCCCGATGATTTATCCGAGCCTATGGCAATGGCGATATCATGCTCTCCGGAGGCTACGGAAAGGCAGGCTTCTCTGAGTATAGACTGTCCGGTGGCGCAGGCATTGACTATGTTGGCGCAGGGTATGCCTGTCCCTCCCATCATGGTGGTTATGGACGTGCCCAGAAGAAGTGAAGGCACGCCGCCCTGGTCGGCAATCCACATGTAGGCGCCGCAGGCAAGGGCTTCTATATCCTTCCATTTCATATGGGCGTCCTTCAGGGCTTCGGTTACGGCATAACAGCCCATTTCCGCCATTGATTTCTCTTTCCACACCCCCCAGGGGTGGAGTCCCAATCCGACGATAGCGATTTCTCTGTTTTTCATATATATCTATCTCCTTATAACAATACCTTACTTGACCGGTTTCCACGCCCAGGTGAGGTATTCGTTTTCTTCATCTTCATATAACTTTTTAACGGTCATCTCCATTTCCATGCCTATTTCCACATCATCCGTGGTCAGCATTCCCAGTATCCTCAGACCTTCGGGGAAGTCCAGCATACCGAGTGGAAACGGCTCGAAAGGCTCCATTTTGAATGGCTCCGGCAGGGGGTATGTCTGTACAGCGTATGTATAGAGTTTCGCCCGGTTGCTCAGTTCGATTACCTCTACGTTTTCGGTATTTTTTTCGCAGTCGGGGTTGGTGCAGTAGGGTGATTTGGGGAAAGCAGGTGTACCGCACTTCTTGCACCTGCTGGCTATCAACCTGGGCTTGTCAGAAGGCCAGGTGAATAGCCCCTCAATCAGAGGTACTTTGTTTTTCGGCACTGAAATATTCCTCCTTCTTTACT
>CAZBAN010000024.1:21375-25941 GCA_964489895.1 uncultured Dehalococcoidales bacterium | reverse complement strand
ATTTTTCGGCTACTTTGCCGCGTATGTATTCGGCTATTTCTTTGATTGAGCTGCCGGGACCGAAAACGGCGCTTATCCCGTGTTCCAGAAGGAAAGGTATGTCCTCAGCGGGGATAACACCGCCGCCGATGACAAGGACGTTATCCATGCCCTTTTTCTTAAGCTCGTCAACCACCCTGGGAAAGAGCGACTGATGTGCTCCGGAAAGGCAGCTTAACGCCACTACATCCGGTTGTTCTTCCAGGGCAGCCCGGGCAATCATCTCCGGGGTCTGTCTCAGCCCGGTATAGATTACCTCCATTCCCGCTTCCCTCAAGCCCATGGTCAGCACCTTGGCGCCACGGTCGTGTCCGTCCAGACCCGGCTTGGCGACCAGAACTCTTATTTTCCCTTTCTTGCTCACTCTATGGAATAAACTCCTTTTTATTTTAATTCCAGTTAAATTTACTGCCTCTAAATCTTACCATACGCTGAATATTCACCAAAGACTTCTTTCAATGTCCCGCAGATTTCTCCGATGGTGGCGTATGCTTTCACCGCTTCTATCGTCAGTGGCATCAGGTTTGCCTTTTCATCGCTGGCGGTTTCCTGCAGTTTTGCCAGTATGCTTTCAACCTGTTTGCTGTCTCTTTCCTTTTTGATTTTCGCCAGCTTGGCTACCTGCTTTTTCTCCGCCTCAGCACGCTTGGTAGCATCGTAGGGGTAGGGGACCATGCGGTTCGGCAGTACCTCCATCTCCTGCTCTCCGGTAAAAGCGTTTACGCCGACAACGGTTTCTTCTCCGGTCTCGAGTTTTTTCTGGTACTCGTAAGCGCTCTGGGCAACGGCAAGCTGCATAAAGCCATTCTCGATGGCTCCAAGAGAGCCGCCCATCTCCTCAATCCGGGTTATCAGTGCCGTGGCTTCTTCTTCTACGCGGTCAGTGGTGGCTTCGATGTAATAGGAGCCGGCAAGGGGGTCGGTCACCTCGCCGAGTTTCGACTCAAAATGGATAATCCGGGCAGCGTCCTCGGCAAGCTGCTGGGCTTCTATACTCCAGCCCAGTCCTAAAGGCTCGTCATAGGGAGGTTCCACCGATGGAATATAGCCGGCAAGCGCTCCGGCAACCCCGCCTATAACCGCCCGTGTCAGGTTGTTCAGGGGGCGCTGACTCGTGGAGGTCCAGGCGCCGATGAGAAATCCTCCCGCCTCTCTCAGAATCCAGTTTCTGGGGTTCTTGCTGCCGAATCTGTCTCTAATTATCTTCGCCCACATCCTGCGGCTGGCTCTCCGGGCGCAGATTTCCTTCAGTATCTCCATGCTGCCGCTCAGGGTGTTGAAAGTAAAGCGGTTGACAAAGGAGTCCACGTCCAGTCCGGCGTCGACTCCCAGTTGAACGTATGTCGATGCGTTGGCGAGGGTGAAAGCCAGAGCCTGTACGCTGGTGGCGCCTGCCTCTCTCATGTGGTAGCCGGATATGCTGATAGGGTTGAGCAGCGGAAGGTGTTCCGTGCAGTAGACGATAACGTCCCTGGTTACTCTCAGCGACTGTTTAGGAGGGTAAATGTAGGTTCCGCGGGCGACGTATTCTTTAATGATGTCATTCTGGAGGGTGCCCCTCAGCTTGCCGGGAGTAATGCCCCTTTTCTCAGCCAGGGCGATGTAGGCTGCCAGGACCACATTCACCGGGGCATTTATCGTCCAGTTCGAGGCTATGCTGTCGAGGTTGTTTTCTCCCTGGAATGGCTCGTATATCGTTTCGAAATCGGCCAGCGTATCGAAAGCAACCCCGGCTTTACCTACCTCGCCTTCAGCCAGGGGGTCGTCCGAGTCCAGCCCGATTTGCGAGGGCAGGTCAAACGCTATGTTCGGTCCTCCGGTTCTGCCCCGTACAATCTCACTCTGGTAGTAATCCCTGGTATCCTCGGCTGTCCCGTAACCCAGATAGCGTCCTGCCCTGACCAGACCGCCGCCTCCGCCGATGTGGTAGCCTCCGGTTACCGGACCGCTGCCGGGTACCTGGCACGGGTAGACGCCTGCCGTGAAGGGGTACTCGCCGGGAAAACCTACTTTTTCAAGGAAATCGAATTCGCTTACGTCGATTGGTGTGTAAAACTCGTTGGGACTCTCGGTGGTGCCGAATCTATCCAGGGACTTTTTTAGCGTACCTTCTTCCCATTCTTTCCGTTTTTGCTCTATTCGCTGGAGGTCTTTTTTATCAAAAGAACCGGACATTCTACCTCCTTCTAACTGTTCAGGGTTTTATCTGCGCGGAGTCATGTACATTGTACATCAGACACAGAACGATTTCCAGTATCGGATTTTCCTGCCTTACACAGGGATTTTTCCCGAATATCTGTTATAATAGTATCTCTTCCTGACAATATAAACAGAAAAACGGGTATTTGATAAGATGATGAGCTCGGTTAAGATAGGCAGGTTTTTCAGGACGCATATACGCATACACTATACATGGATTCTGGTCCTTGCCGTTATTTCATGGGCTGTCAGTACCCAGTACTCAACCGAGACCGCTTTACTGACCCGAATCGGCCTGGGTGCAGCAACAAGCGTTCTCTTTCTGTTTGCCATGTTTCTGCGTGAAATCTTGCTTCTTTCTCTTGCTGTTTCGAAGGGTGTCGTGGTCCAGTCCGTAACCATTTTTGCTTTCGGAGGGTTGATTCAGGTTGACCAGGACACGACAACACCTTCACATGAATTGCTTCTGGCTGTATCCGGGATGTTATGCAACCTGTTTATTACCGGGATATTCTATCTGTTGTATGTTTTTCTTAGCCAGGTGATGACGGAAACGTTTCTTTTACCGTTGAAGTGGCTGGCTTTCCTGTTTATCACGCTCAGCGCATTCCATGTTATACCCGGTTTTCCGCTTGAGGGAGGACGTATGTTACACGTTATCCTGTGGAAAGTTACTGGTAATTTTCCACGAGCAACGCGTATTGCTAGCTGGATAGGCTGGCTTGTCGGCTTTGCCACAATGGTTGGGGGTATATTGCTGCTGATATTTTCCGTTGAGCTTTTCACGGGAGTTTTTTTAATCGGTATAGGGCTGATATTACAGAATGCCTCCAGGCGCAGTCTAAAGCAGATTACCCGGAGCGCAATGCCGGTACCCTCCGGCACAGGTGAAGCTAGTCCTCTTCAGCTATGATTTTCAGGTCGATTTCATCGATAACCTTGATAGTACGGACTTCCTTCTGGTATATGCTCCATCTGGCTTCGAACCAGCGAAACGGACTCTGTGCCTGAGAGCGTATCCATATCACCGGATTCAGGGGGTCTTCCTGCCACCAGGAGACGTTGCTGATACTGGCAAATGGGGTTCCTCTGGATATTTCGACATCATAAAATGTACGCTCCTGTTCCGGCGGTAACAGACCGGATCTGAAAACGGTCCACTCTACCTTAACCGTCGTTAGGGGGGCGGTTGAAGAGCTTATGGAAAGCCTGCAGTCGCTGGTGTTATCGGGATTTACCCACCGCGCCTCTTTTATACCCGTGATTACCGGCAGCGATGCTAAATGGACGTGGCTGTAAGACCTCTCGGCGCCTTCTTCACACTCACCGACGATATCTTCCCATGTCTGCCACTTATAAAAAGACAGGTTTGTATGTTCGATAGTCCCGTTACCGGTAGCGACACCGCCGACTATATCCGACCAGCGGTCGGTCCCCAGCAGCCAGTCAGCCTCGTGTTCCAGGGCGCCGCTCCGGGCAAGCACCGAGCACTCCACAGGGTATCCGAAGATATAGAAAAGGATATTCATCGCCAGTGGTTGCGAGGCTTTTTCCACCAGAGAGACGTCGCTGTGCCCGTATTCACCGTAGTAAATAACGTCAGCGCCTTCAGAAAACTGGGCGGACAACGGCACTATGCCGTCGTCCATGTTTCTTGGCCAGACGTCTACGCCGGTACGGTCGTATTTCGGGCTCAGCGGGGCTTTTTCCGAAGAAACGAAGGCAAGCCAGTGCTTGTCCCGGCCGACTTTCAGTCCATCCTCGGAGCTGTCATAAAAAGCCAGAGAATAGCAGACACCCTTGTCCGAGCCCAGCATTGTGGTACGGCAGTAGTCCAGCATAGGTCCACCGCCGGGCACGTAGTACTGGTCGAGGTTCCTGATGGGGCTGTTGATGGTGATTACGGCGGCTACTTTATCGGTTATAAAACCGATATTGTGTGCCGCGGCGAAGAGGGCAGTCTTGCCTCCCATGCTGTGTCCTACCAGGATGAGGTTGTCTTTATCACCAAAGTGCTCATTGATGTCATCGGTTACGTTCTTTGCCCAGGTGTAAATATCTACATAGCCCGGGTAACACCGGGTAAACATGTTTACCTTTACCGTAATGTCGGGGTGTTCTTCCTGGTACCTGGCGATGAAATAAGGAAGCAGTTCGCCAATCTGGTCGGACAGAGCCTGGAAAGCGCACGGGGTGCCTCCCATACCGTGGATGAATACGAAGTTAAGCTCTTTAACTTGTTCCGGCACGTCCTCGGCTGCCTGTGCCGGTTGGAACACCAAAAGCTGAAGGCACAGTACCGCCGTCAGTAAAAAGACCAGCCGTTTT
>CAZBAN010000024.1:16633-21275 GCA_964489895.1 uncultured Dehalococcoidales bacterium | reverse complement strand
GATAGGGAGGTCATGTCGGTGAAGTCCTCAAGTCGCTGGTTATTCGGTTTTGGCGCGGCTGTCCTGGTGCTGGTACTGGTGGCAGTGGTACTGGTTCTGACGATGACCGGTGAGAGTGACCGGAATCTGTTGCCTGAAGGCACGCCCGGGGGCGTTGTCCAGAGGTATTTCCGGGCTATCGAGGCTGAGGACTACTGGCAGGCGTACAACTATCTGTCCCCCTCGGCTCTGGATGAAGAGTCACGCTATAATACCTATGAAAAATGGATTCAGGCATACCTTGAACGCCGTCAGACGAATGCCTGGAAAGCCACGCTGGGAGAACCGTCGGTATCAGAAAATACATCTGTAGTGCCGGTCACAATAGACATCTTCAAGCCTAATATACCTTTTGAAGACCCGGTACGTACCCGCAGATATACTTTTACGCTTGAAAAGAAAGACGACGTCTGGAGTATAACGTCACCTGTCTATCCGTTATATCTGTACTAGCAGGCGATACAGGAGGACAAAATGAGCACTGTTAAGAGGGCATTTTTCTATACGGTATCCTTTATCACTCTCGGAATATTTGCCGGAGGAGTCGGTTCGTTACTGGCTCTCTGCTTCGACCTGCTCATCAGGGGAGAAAGCTGGAAGGATTTCGCCAGGGCTCAGCTCAGCCTAGGGCTGGCGATGCTCGTTATCGGCGGCGTACTCTGGTTCCTGTTCTGGCGGGTTACCCAGAAGCAGGTCTCCGGAGAACCGGCTGAGATAGAGTCGTTAATACGTAAATTCTACCTGAATGTTATCCGGGGAGTGGCTGCTTTGGTGGGAATTGTTGCTCTTGTCGGTTTCATAAACTGGCTTATGACCGGGGTGCCGCTCGATAATTTTCCTTCTACGGGACTAAGTATACTTGTTGTTGCCGGGAGTATATGGTGCTATCACTGGCGCCTGGAAGAGGGAGAAGGACAGCCTACACCGGACTCAAAGACGCTGAGACGCTGGTATATTTATGTGCTGGCGGCTTTCGGTCTGATATCCATGGCAAACGGCGCGATACAGGGCATAAACACCGCCGTTTTCAGCCTGCCTGTCTGGGGAGGGGATGTAGTTCACGGTGATTTCTGGGGTGGTGATTTTCCGGCGAACCTGAGCTGGTTTCTGGTCGGCGGGTTGACCTGGTGGTTCCACTGGTTCTATATGGCAAAGGGAGATACAGAGTCCATCCTGCGTCAGGTGTACATATACCTTCTGGCTATAACGGGCGGGGCGCTAGCAGGGCTGTCTGCGCTGACTTTCCTGCTGTTCAAGTTATTTTCGTTCGCTTTTGAGGGTGCCGGTACCGCCGGTAACAGTTACTTTCTTTTCCTCGGCTGGACGATTCCCACGATGATTGTAGCCGGGGCTATCTGGACCTATCACCAGAAGATAGCCCAGGAAGAGGCAGGCCAGGGGGGCGAGCAGAAACTTTCACCCCGGAGGATATACCTCTACCTGATGTCGTTTATCGGCTTGGGCACCCTAATTGGCGGGCTTTCAGCACTGCTGGGGACCCTGCTGGGTCTGATAATCAGGGCTGTCGGCAGTGAGACGGTGGCTGCATCCGGATGGTGGTATGACCAGCTAAGCATCTCGCTGGCACTGCTGGTGGTCGGTTTACCCATCTGGCTCTTTTACTGGAGGAGAGTGCTCCGGATGACGGAAGAAGGCGGCGTTGCCGAGCGGGGAGCGGGGTCGAGGCGTGTATTCCTGTATGTGGTGGTGGGGATTTCGATAATAGCGGTGGCGACGGATCTGGTGATTATAGTTTACCAGCTACTAAACGGCTTGCTACAGGGAGAAACGGGGGCAGATATACTGCGCGGCATGGCCTGGAGCCTGCAAACCCTGCTTGTCGCCGTGCCGGTGCTGGTATATCACTGGCGTATACTCCGCAAGGACCAGGGTATGGGGGCTGAGAAGCTGGCACGAAGAAAGAGGGTTCATCTCATTGCCGGTGAAGGAGCAGCGGACCTTATTGCCTCGATAGAGGGGAAGCTAGGCTCCCGTGTGCGGCTGCTGCGGTATACGGGTGAAGCTCCCGCGGAACTGCCTGTTCTTTCCGACGAAGAAATCGAGACGCTGGTTAATGAAATCAGAACGACTCCCGGGAACGGGGTAATCCTGGTCGTTACCGAAGGCAGGGTGATGGTGCTGCCCTACGAGGAGAAGTAGTCCTGCTGGAATATACAGTTTTTGAAACCGATATTGGCTGGGTGGGAATACTGTATTCGGACAGGGGGCTGGTAGCCACGACCTTACCCTGCCCTTCGGATAGAGGTGCGGCGTGGCTGCTGGGAAAAAGAGTAAATCATGCCTCACGTACTGATGAACTCCTGCCCGACCTTGTAGAACGCCTCAGGTCTTATTTCAGCGGTAGTTGGGTGTCTTTTCCAGATGAGCTTGACCTTTCAGAGGCTACGCCTTTTCAACGCCAGGTATGGCAGGCGACGAGGCTGATACCTTATGGCGAGACCCGGAGCTATCTCTGGGTGGCAAAGCAGACTGGCAGACCGGCGGCGGTACGTGCCGTGGGACAGGCTCTGGGGAAAAACATTCTGCCTGTTATCATCCCCTGTCACCGGGTGATAGCCGCGGACGGAAGCCTGGGCGGCTTCACCGGCGGACTGAAGATGAAAAGGCGGCTGCTTGAACTGGAGTCAACAGCCAGGGCTGGATAATTCTGCGACTAAAAATGGAACTTATCGGATTCTTTGGAAACATCGTGTGTACATGGTGGTTCTATATACGAGTATTTCCCTTTTCTACTATAGGGGTCCGGTTCGATACTGAGTGTACTCCGTATTTTTAGATTTAAGAAATCTAATTCATACTTGTTTATTAATCCTTCATCCGCAAAGCTGAAGTAACTATTGCCGCCTATTATGATGTGGTCCAGTACCTTAATTTGAGTAACTTTACCAATAAAGACCAGGTCTCTGGTGCACTGTTTATCACTTTTACTGGGAGTAGTGTCACCTGAAGGGTGGTTGTGGACAAATATTACAGAGGAGGCATTGTGCGAAATAGCACTTTCTATTATCTCACGGGGATGGATTGGAATGTTTTCTACCGTGCCTTCAAAGATATCGACCGTTGTAATAATCTCGTTTTTATTGTTTAGATAAACCGCCTTGAATACTTCTTTCTTGAGGTCTCGCATGGTATAGTACAGGTATTCGAAAATTTCTCTGGAGGATTGATAAAACGGTTGCTTCACAAACTTCCTCTTGAGAATCTCTGCTGGCAATCCCTGTATAAGTTTAATATAAGATACGCACTCGTTAGTAATTCCGGTTCGTATCAGTTCCTCTTGAGAAGCAGCAAGGAATTCGCCGAGATTACTATAATTTGCCAAGCATTCTTTCGCTATCTTTCGGGCTTCCCGGTAAGGTTTGCACAGGCTCAGTATCAGTGTGACAATCTGCTGGTCGTTGAAACCATTAAATCCTGAAGCAATAAACCTTTCTTGTAGTGACATAAGTGACCATACTTTTACTAACAAAACTGAAAAACAAGAATATTATACGTTAGTACAGTGAATTCTCTGACGTTATCGTTGCTTTATTGGGTGTCTTAATTTGTGTGAAGATTCAGAACCTCCTTTTTTTTATTTATATACACCGAGTGTAATATTATGTATACATAATATAATTATATACACATTTTCTTTTTTTATGCAAGAGGGGGCATTTTAAATAGAGAACGGCAGGCTCAATTTTTCTTTATGATTGCCACGGGAGTTTGGGAGAAAGGAGCTTTGTCCGGTAAAGTTTTCGCCTGGCTTCTGAAATCCCCTTCTTTTTCAGGTTCAGGAAGTCGAGTTCGTATTCTTCAATCAGTCCTTCTCCGGCGAAGCTGAAATACCTGTTTTCGCCGATTATCACGTGGTCGAGGACTCTAATCCGCACGATACTCAAGGCATAGACCAGGTCTCTGGTCAGTTCTCTGTCGCTCTCGCTGGGTCTGGGATTACCCGAGGGGTGGTTGTGGACAAAAATCACCGAGACGGCGTTGTTTTTAATGGCTTTCTCCACCACCTCGCGGGGTGAGACGGAGCTGGCGTTCACCGTCCCTTCGAACAGGTCTTCTATCTCGATAATCTGGTTCTGGCTGTTCAGGTAAACCGCCTTGAAGAGCTCTTTTTTCAAGTCACGCATCGAGTGATAGAGGTAATCGAATATCTCCTGGGCGGACTTGTATACCGGCTTATCTATAATTTTCTCTTTAAGGAATTCCCTGGCTACTTCCTGTACCAGCTTGATGCCGAAAGCGCTGTGAGGACCGATGCCCTCAATCTGCTGGAGTTCTTCAGGAGGGGCTTCCAGGACTCCCCTGAGTGTCTTGAATTTCTTTATTGCCTCTTTTGCCTGTTGTTTGCAGTCCTTACGGGGTGTGCCCAAACTCAGGAGCAGCTCGATAATCTCGTAGTCGTGGAAACCTGCCAGTCCCGAGCTGATAAATTTGTCCCTCAGCCTTTTCCTGTGCCCGGAAGTTTTTTCACTTTCTGGCATTTTACACACCCTCTGGACTATTCTAGCATTAAGAGGAAAAGGTTTCTAGATGTTCCCCTCCCCGTATTATATCTATTCCCGCCCTCCGCCCTTCAGGGTGAACC
>CAZBAN010000024.1:2116-16533 GCA_964489895.1 uncultured Dehalococcoidales bacterium | reverse complement strand
ATGTTCCCCTCCCCGTATTATATCTATTCCCGCCCTCCGCCCTTCAGGGTGAACCCTTAATGAAGAGAGGGGCTACGCCCCTCTTGAACTCCCTTAATACAAGAATAACAACCCCCAGATTACTCTAGTTCAGTGTCTCCACCTCTATTCTCTCTTCGCCCATAAGGTCTGTTAGTTGCCGGTGGAGCTTATCGCAGTAGCCGGTGTCTGCCAGCCTGAGAATGTCTACCTTGGTCCCGTTTTCGAGTCGCAGGACGACCTCGTCCTCTCCGGTAAAGCCCTTGATAATTTCATTCAATTTACGCAGCCGCGTCAGGTCACTTTCAGCGTCACCGGTCTGGGACATGCTGATTACCAGCCGGTGATTCGGTGCCGGCGGTTTCTCGACCGGAGCTTCTTCTACCTCAGGCGTTGGCTCTTCGACCGGAGCGATAGTAATTTCTTCACTTAGTGCTGCCGGTATCTGGTATGGGTCAGCTTTATTGACGCTCAACTGGACTTCGTCACCCCTGAGCCTGATTGTCCCTTCGAGCTGGAGCAGGTTGCCCGCTTCCCACATCTCTTTGGTGTCTTCATAGACACTGGACCATACCATGGCTTCAACACCGCCGCTGATGTCTTCGACCACAGCCTTGACGAAAGGTTTGCTGTCCCGGCGCGTGACCAGATAGGTCACGCTGGCAACCTCGCAGATGACGGTGACGTTTTCCCCGTTCATCTCATTATCAATCGAAGCACACAGGGTTACATCGGGGTTATATTTACTGGGGTCGAATGATTTCTTGGAGAAGGGGACACCCATCAGTTCCTTTTCCCAGCCGGCTTTCTCTCTATCGGATACACCGGCATACTCCATTTCAAGACTGGGCATCGGCAGAGCCGTTGTCTCTCCCCAGAGGTCGAACATGGTGGACTGGCCCGTTTCACGCAAATGCTGTTCCCGCTGCGCCAGCGAAATGATACTGTTGATATTGTGCAGCAGGGTACCCCTCTCGCCGAGCGAATCGAATGCCCCCGCTTTAATCAGGCTCTCCATCGTCCGCTTGTTCATCCCGCGCAGGTCACAGCGACGGCAGAAGTCCTCGATTGACCTGAATATTCCGTTCTCATCTCTCTCGGAGACAATCGGCTCTATGGCTCCGAAGCCCACATTTTTAATTGTGGCGAGTCCGAAGCGGATAGCCGGAGTATTATCGCCGTTTTTCTCGATGGAGAAGTCTGCCTGGCTGTACTGGATGTCAGGCGGCTGCACTACGATATCCAGCCGGTGGCACTCGGTAACGGCGCTGGCAACTTTTTCCGGCTGGCCCGAGTGTGCGGTCAGAAAGGAGGTGATATATTCTACGGGGTAGTTCGCCTTGAGGTAAGCGGTCTGGTAGGCGATATGCGCGTAGCTGACGGCGTGGGCTTTGTTAAAAGCATAGCCGGAAAAAGGCTCGATTAAGGCGAATATCTCGTTGGCAACCTTTTCAGAAAACCCGTTTTTCCTGGCGCCGGCGACGAAGTTTTGTTTTTCCTTCCGCATAACCTCGGGTATCTTCTTGCCCATCGCTTTACGGAAGACATCCGCCTGTCCCAGGCTGTAACCGGCAATAGCCTGGACTATAAACAGCACCTGTTCCTGGTAAACGATTACCCCGTAAGTCTCCTTGAGGATATCGGCAAGGGCGGGGTCGGGATAGCGGATTTCCGCCCTGCCGTGCTTTGCCGCGATAAAGGTAGGTATATGCTCCATGGGACCGGGGCGGAATAATGCCACTATAGCGGCGATATCATCGAATTTGTTTGGTTTCAGGGACATTCCGGTCTTCCGCATACCTGAACCTTCAAGCTGAAATATTCCGGCTGTTTCTCCGGAAGCTAGAAGCTCGAAGGTCTTTTTATCATCCAGCGGAAGGTTGTGCAAATCTATGTTAATTCCCTGGGTCTGCTGAATCATGTCTCTTGCCATACCGAGAATGGTAAGGTTCACCAGTCCGAGGAAGTCCATCTTCAGCAGTCCTATCTCGGCGATATCTTCCATGCTGAACTGGGTCATGGCGGTAGCGTCGTCATCGGCTCTGCTTGCTCTCTGGAGGGGGACGTATCCGGTAAGCGGCTCCCTGGATATAACCACGCCGGCGGCATGGGTGCTGGCATGGCGGGATATACCCTCAAGTCTCTTGGCGGAATCAATCAGGTGGCGGACTACCTTGTCCTGGTTATAGATAGTCTTCAGTTCGCTGTTGCCTTCCATAGCCCTGTCCAGGGTCATACCCGGGGCAAACGGGACGAGTCTGGCTACCCTGTCGACCTCGCTGTAAGGCATGCCCAGAGCCCTGCCCACGTCCCTGAGGGCTGCCCTGGCTCCCAGCGTACCGAAGGTAATAATCTGCGCCACGTGGTCCTGCCCGTATTTATCGGTAACATAAGCGATGACCTCGTCGCGGCGGTCATCCTGGAAATCCAGGTCGATATCCGGCATTTCTATTCGTTCCTCGTTGAGGAACCTCTCGAATACCAGGCCGTTTTCAACGGGGTCAATCTCGGTGATACCAAGGCAGTGGAGGACGATACTGGATGCAGCGCTGCCTCTCACCCCGAACAGGATACCGCTCTTACGAACGAAAGTAATTATATCCCAGACAACCAGAATGTAATTGGCGAACCGGGTCTGTTTTATAACCTCCAGCTCGTGTTCGAGTCTTTGCTTTATCTCCGGGGAGGGGTCGGGATAATGCTCGGGCAGACCTTCATAGCAGAGGTCGGCAAGAAACTGGTCGGCGGTTTTCCCTTCCGGCAGCTCTATCTCGGGGAGGTAGAGTCGCCCGAATTCAAGCTCAAGGTTGCACATATCGGCGATTTTCTCCGTATTCTCAATAGCCTGGGGAATGTCCCGGTACATTTCCTCCATCTCTTCCGGGCTCTTGAGATAGAGGAAGTCGCCCTCCATCTTAATTCTTTTCTCATCGTGAATATTGGTATTGGTACCGATACAGAGCAGAAGGTCGTGGGCTGAAGCGTCCTCCTGATTGACATAATGTACATCATTCGTCGCTACCAGCGGAATATCCAGCTCTTTACTCATAGCGATGAGTTCCTGGTTTATCCGCTCCAGCTCGGTAACCGGGTGTCTCTGGATTTCCAGGTAGAAATCCCCCAGCGTCTGCTTGTACCAGAGGGCAGCCTGCTTTGCCTCGTCGAGTCTGCCAGCTTCAATTAGAGAGGGGATTTCACCGCCCCGGCATGCCGAGAGACCGATGAGGCCTTCATGATGCTGTGAAAGTAACTCCTTGTCTATGCGCGGCTTGTAATAGAAGCCGTCCAGGTGGGCTTTTGTGATGAGACTGATTAAGTTACGGTAACCGGTATGGTCTTTAACCAGCAGAACCAGGTGGTAGCTCTGTTTATCTCCGGCGTTGCGGCTGGTGTGGCTGCCCGGGGCAAGGTAAGCCTCGCAGCCGATGATGGGTTTTATGCCTGCCTCTTTAGCCACCGTGTAGAACTGGATAGCGCCGTACATATTGCCGTGGTCGGTGATTGCCAGGCTGTTCATGCCCATCTCTTTTACCCGTGCCACCAGCTGCGGTATGCGGCACATCCCGTCAAGCAGACTGTATTCGGTGTGAACGTGGAGATGGCTAAACATTACACTTCCCGGCGAGGAGTCGCATGGAACAATTATAACACGGGGAAAGGATTTTTTGTCGCGTTTTTAAGGGGATTTTTAGGAGGATTTTATCGGCTCTACTTTATCGCTGTAATGACGAAACGGTGGAATTCGTGTATTCTGGATTCGAGTAAACTCTTGTCTTCATTTTTTTCTTCCCTCTCGAATACCCGGAGTGCGGAGTCGACGAGTTCTTGCCAGTCAGGAAAGTGCTCCATGGTCCATTCAGCGGCAAGGCGTTTTGAAACAACGACATCCTGAGTCCTGTAGCTGTAGAGCAGACGGCACAGGTTCAGGACGCAGTAAGCCGGGTGCATATCTAGGTTTTTCCCGGTGTGTTTCATTGAAGATTCCAGCCCCGCCTTAAGGTCCTGCCATGTGGGTTCGGGGAGAAACTCACTCGGGGCAGGCCCGTGCAGGATAATGCAGTAACCGGCTCTCATATGAGCGATATGCAGAGGCCAGGCTTCATCGGGGATATCGGGATATACCTGGTGCCACGGTGTGGACATCTTCCGGGCATCTTCCACCAGTATGTAGTAACCGTCCAGGTCTTCTTTTGTAAAAGGAGATTCCTCACTCAGTTCGTGGTGGAGTTTTTTGATAGCTTCTTTTTCGGGGTCGGTAAGCTTCTTATTAACGATTACGTGGAAATCTATGTCCTCAACATATCTCGTTTCGGGAAAGACCATGGCGCCGTAAAGGTATACCCCGTACAGGTTATCACTCAACGCCGCCTTCAGCCCGTCCAGCAATCCAGTACAAACTGCCTGAATTTCAGGAGGCAATTCATCAAAGCTTAAAGGATTAATGGAATCTTTGTGATTTACTCTCATAATCGACTGGATTATACCATCCTTTATCCCCCTCTCACACAGTTCCCTTAAATGACTATTATTTTCAAGCTTGCCAGTGTAAAATCTTGGTTAAGATGAAAGTAAGGTTACCCGGTATTATTGCCAGGTGGATTTTTATCCTCTGCCTGCCTGTCCTGCTGCTTACGGCAAGTATCGGCTACGCTGCCAACAGTCTCTGGCTCTATAAATACGGCTTCGGTGAATACGATGTCGGCGAAACTACCGGCCTGACTGAGGTGGAGCTGGAAAAAGCAGCCAGAGGTCTGATTTCATACTTTAATTCCGGCGAGGAGTATGTTGACATTGTCGTGGAAAAAGACGGCATTTCCTTTGAGTTATTTACCCGGGAAGAGAAAATCCATATGAAGGACGTAAAGGGACTTTTCTGGCTGGACTACTGGATTCTGCTCGGTACGCTGGTTTACACTCTCGTTTATGCCGGTACCGGCTTCTTCTTACGCAGAGGCAGATACCGGCGGAAGCTGGCATGGAGCGCGATCGGCGGGAGCGGTATTACTCTGGCTCTTATACTGGCGCTGTGGCTGGGAACGTTACTGAATTTTGACCGGCTTTTCCTGCGGTTCCATCTGTTCTTTTTTACCAACGAATTCTGGTCGGCAGAGGGCTATATGCTCCAGCTTTTCCCCGGGGATTTCTGGTATGATACCACGATTTTCTGCGCTACGTTGGTGGTGATTGCCGCTGCAATAATCGGCGTTGCAGCCGGAGGCTATCTGATATTTGCCGGAAAAAACTTGCATTTTCAGCAAGAGGTGTCATAATACTAGTAATAAGGTAATTACACCTGATAAACATCGAGGGTCAATTATGAAAAAAGTCGTTATTCCGGTCGTATTAGCTTCAATCCTCGTGCTTGCTCTTCTGCCGTCGGGTTGTGGTGAGTCTGCCGCGGGAGAGGTGATTACCGAAAAAAAGGACTTTACTAATTTTAACTACGTGGAAGTGGGGGGTGCTTTCGAGGTTGACATAACACGCGCCGATACGTATAGCATTACCATCAGTGCCGACGAAAGTCTCTTCGACTACGTTGATGTTACCAAAACGGGTACGACCCTGAAAATATACCTCAGTCCGCATCATGTTTTCACTGATTTTACCCTGGGGAATAAAGTCCTGAAAGCAGAGATTACCATGCCCAATCTGTACGGACTGGATATCTCGGGGGCTAGTGAAGGTACCGTCACAGGTTTCCAGTCGTCGGTGGCTTTCGGGCTTATCGTTTCCGGAGCAAGCTCTCTAAAGATGAGTAATATGGAGGTCGGGGACATTAATGCTGGGGTTTCAGGAGCCAGCAGGGTTTCCGGTAACATAACCACCGATGACGCCCGGCTTGAGGTATCGGGAGCGAGCAGCCTGGAACTTGGCGGTTCGGCAGACATGGCAAATCTTATTGTATCCGGTGCCAGCCGGGCTGACCTGACTGATTTTACTCTAAGAAATGCCAGTGTGGTGCTGAGCGGTGCCAGCGAGGCGACGGTAAATGTCGAGCAAAGACTGGATATAAATGTAAGTGGCGCTTCCAGGTTTTATTTCGTCGGGAATCCTACGCTGGGCAGTACCATCGTTTCCGGCGCATCGACCATCAAGCATAAGTAATATACTTATCGGTTTCTCTGCCGGAAGGCTTCGTACATGACCAGGGCGGCGGCAACGGAGGCGTTCAGCGAACCGACCTTTCCCTTCATCGGGATAAACGCCAGGGAATCACAGCTTCTCCTGACCAGTTGAGACAGCCCTTTCCCTTCACTGCCGATAACGATAGCGGTCGGCAGCCTGAAATCAATGTCGGCGTAGTCCGTTGTACCGGTCATGTCTATACCCGTCACCCAGATATCATTCTCTTTCAGTGTCTCTATTGTCCGTGAGATATTGGCGACTCTCGCCACCGGGACATACTCGATAGCCCCGGCGGACGTCCTGGCAACAGCGGATGTTAACCCTACTGCTCTCCTTGTCCGCACGATAACACCGTGGACGCCGGCTGCCCCGGCTGTTCTCAGGATAGCTCCAAGGTTAGCCGGGTCTTCGATGCCGTCCAGGACACAGTACAGCGCCGGTTCGCCTTTTTCCTGCGGGATAGCCAGCAGTTCGTCCAGGGTTATGTAGTCTTTGGCGGCAGTGTGGGCTAAGACCCCCCGGCTGGCTCCTTTAGGGCTCTGCCTGTCCAGTACGTGCCTGTCCGTGTACTCTACGGGGATACGCTTCTCTCTGGCGAGGTCGAGTATTTCTGTTACGGTGGTATCCCTTTTAAGCCCCTTCGCCATAAGTATTTTGTTTATCGGGCGGTCAGCCCTCAACGCTTCGAGGACGGGGTTTTTTCCTTCGATAATTTCGGACACTTCTATCTTATAAGCTTTCTGAGTCTGGATTCGGCGTTCCTTTTCTCGGTCTTACCTATATGGTTATCTCGCGGGCGAGCTTGACCATGCGGTCGAAAAGCCAGCGCGGTGCTTTACCGCGGTGGAGGGGAAGGTTGGCGATTCCGGTACGTGTGGGACCAGCTATGGAAGACATAGGCACCAGCTACATAGCGCAGGTTGAGCAGTCGCCGGAAGTGCAACTGGCACAGGAGTCTCCTCCTATGACGGAGTTCATACCGCTCTCATCGGTGGAGAAGCAGGCAAACTTGGATAACACTCGTTTAGCTCCGTTGTGGCATTGAGGGCACTCAGCCTCCTCGTCCATCCGGCTCATCGAGCGTAACAGTTCGAATTTCGTATTGCAGCTTGTGCAAACGTACTCGTATATCGGCATATTTATCTCTCCTATGATTAGTTTAGGCATTCCCGGATGGTAAGTCAAGACTTTAGGTCACATGCTTTGCTTGTATCTGGCTGATTTTTCTTACCTCACCCCCGCCTGCCGAAGTCTCGTACGGCGGGCAGGCCTGACCCTTCAGGGTGCACCTTTCAGGGTGAACCCCTCTCCAGCCAGAACCTTTATTGAACAATGATGGATTCTCTTGGCTGGAGAGGGGAGTAAAAAAAGAGAGGGGGCGAAGCCCCCTCTTTAAAATACTTTCCCCCTTTCACGCATTCGAATTTTCCATAACAAAATTAAGTGCTGCGTGAGAGGGGGATTAAGGGGGTGAGTACTGTAATTGATGGACACCGAATAATATCAAGCAGGTCAAATAATGAAAGATTCAGGCTTCCCAGACCACCTCACCGCCGATAATTGTCATCAAAACCTTTATGTCTTTTACCCTTTCGGAGGGCACTGTGGTGGGGTCGTCGCTCAGAAGCACCATGTCGGCCAGCTTGCCTTCGGTGATAGAGCCTTTTATATCCTCCTCGAATGAAGCGTAGGCAGCGTTTTTGGTGTACATATTCAGCGCCTGAGGGACTGATATCCGCTCTTCCGGCAGTAGTACCTGTCCTGACTCCGCCAGCCTGTTGACGGCGCTGTGTATCCCGACTAAAGGGTTATCGTTTACTATCGGTGAGTCCGAACTCCCGGCGACAATCAATCCGCCATCGAGCAGCGACTTTATCCGGTAAAGCCACTTCTGCCGCTCGGCCGGTACCGTTGCCAGGTACCTTTCTCCGCTGTAATAGAGGAAAGGCGGCTGGGTAACCACCACTACTCCCAGCTTCCTGAGTCGTTCGAGCAGGCGGGGAGGGCACTCGGAGCAGTGCTCTATCCGGTGGCGGTGGTCGGTCTCTGGCATCTGGCTGAGGGCGTATTCCAGAGCGCTTATAGCCGCTTCTACAGTCTCGTACCTGATAGCGTGAATAGCCAGTTGAAAACCCGCCCTGTGAGTATCGAGCACCATCCGGTTCAATTCAGGCTGGGGAGGGTATAAAGCGTCACCGGTCTCCGTAGGGGTAATCTTCACCCCGCCGAGTCGTAACCGGCTGTCGCCTGAACCGAAAGCCATGCCTGCTTCCTGAAACTGGCTCAAGGCTTCGCTGCCGAACATCATGTAGACACGGCTCTTCAGCAGCCCTGTATCCTTGAAACGGCGGAACTTCTGCCACCGGCTGTAATCGTTTACCACCGTGGCGTCCTGTAAAGAGGTTATCCCCTGAGAGAGATAGTGCCGGCTGGCAAGCTTTATTGCGTCGTCCAGCTCAGTATCTGACATGGGCGGCATCACTTTTTCCCTGATGTAGCCCAGCATATCAATAAGGAGGCCGCTCGGTTCTCCGCTGTCGAGTTCCCTGTCGATTTGCCCGCCGGGTGGTTCCTCCGTCTCCCGGGTAACTCCGGCAAGTGAAAGCGCCCGGCTATTGAGCACGCAGGCGTGTAGGGAGCGGTGTGACAGGACTACCGGGTGGTCAGGCGATACCCCGTCTATGTCCCGCCGATCGGGATGGCGTTTCTCGGCGAGGTAGAAATCGTTGTAGTCGGTGCCGGTAATCCACTGCCCCGGGGGAGTGTTTTCGACTTTCCGGCGGATGGCAGCCTTGATGTCCTCGATAGAGCTGACTTTCGGCGGACTGAGGTCGACGCTCTGCAGCTTGCGCAGGAAAGAGAAGATGTGGCAGTGGGCGTCATTGAAACCGGGGACCAGCGTCTTGCCCTCACAGTCTATCACTCTGGTTCCTGCCCCTTTGAACGACTCCAGGCTGTCGTTACCAGCAACGACTGTAATCGTGTCGCCGCTGATTGCTACCAGCCCTGCCCCGGGCTGTGGCGCGTCGGCGGTTATCACTCTGGCGTTTTTAAGAATAAGGTCGGCTGCTGGCATATTCCATTCCTTTGACCGGCTGGACTGTAGGGTAGTATACTACTGATTGGCTGTACCGACAAATGGAGGCGCGGATGACCGCAGAAGAGCTGGCTGATAAGCTTCCTTTATGGATAAAAGAAAAGGTGGAAGCCGCCGGGTGTAAAGGGGCTGTACTGGGTATGAGTGGTGGGCTTGACTCCTCGGTGGTGGCGGTGCTGTGCCAGCGTGCATTACCGCAGAACACGCTGGGTGTGCTTATGCCCTGTCACAGCATCGCTCAGGACGAAAAACATGCCATTATGGTGGCTGATAAATTTTCCATCCCAACTGAAAAGGTGGTCCTTGACGGTGTATTCGACACCCTGGTCGGATTGCTGCCGGATAAAGCCGTTGACCCCACCGCCGGACGACTGGCTGTGGCGAACCTCAAGGTAAGGCTGAGGATGCTTACACTTTACTATTTTGCCAACCAGCTTAAATATCTGGTGGTCGGCTCGAGTAACAGGAGTGAGATTGCCATAGGCTACTTTACCAAGTACGGAGATAGCGGAGTGGATATTATGCCTTTGGGTAATCTGGTCAAAGCCCGGGTGAGGGAACTCGCCGGTTTCCTCGGCGTTCCTTCAAAAATCATTGACAAGCCCCCCTCGGCCGGTCTGTGGGAAGGACAGACCGATGAGGAAGAAATGGGAATCAGCTACGAAGTACTCGACCGTTTTCTGACCTCCGGTGAAGCAGCCGATGATTTGAGGGAGAAAATCGAGTATATGATGGCGGTCTGCAACCATAAACGCCTGCCTCCTCAGGTACCCCCCTTCTAGGACCTGTCATTCTTTTCTTTTATCCATGAATCTTGCTCAATAAACGGGCTTTTATGGCTTCTGTTTTGGTTGATATTTATACTCACCCCCTTAATCCCCCTCTCCAGCCAAGAGGATTTTTCTTTTACATTCAAGGTTCTGGCTGGAGAGGGGTTCACCCTGAAGGGTCAGGCCTGCCCGCCGTACGAGACTTCGGCAGGCGGGGGTGAGGTAAACAGATACCAAACATTAGAATACAAAACCCTAAATATAGCCTACTTTAAACATAGCAGGCACCAGTGCTATAATATACATGAATGGACATCCTGGCTGAGCTCAATACGGCTCAAAAAGAAGCAGTAGAGGCGATTGAAGGACCGGTATTGATTTTAGCCGGTCCCGGCAGTGGTAAGACCAGGGTAATAACTCACCGCGTCGCTTACCTGATAAAAGTCTGTGGAGTAAGTCCCCGTCGCATTATAGCGGTCACTTTCACCAACAAAGCCGCCAGAGAGATGGAGGACAGGCTGAACAATCTGGTAAGTGGTTCGGTGCGTGACCTAACTCTGGGAACGTTCCACGCTATCTGTGTTCGCATCCTCCGTAGCAGCGGTAAAGCCGCAGGGGTTGACCCGCAGTTTGTCATCTATGACAGAGAAGACCAGCAGAATCTGATAAAGCACAGCCTTCAGGAAGCGGACCTAGACCCCAAGCAGTACGCTCCTTCGGCTATAATCTCGGCTATTTCATCGGCTAAGAGCCGGATGATGACCCCGGAAGAAATTATCAAAAGCAGTCGAAACTATTTCGACGAGGTGGTGGGGCGCGTCTATGAAATCTACCAGCGGTTGCTCGAGGAGAGCAACGCCCTGGATTTTGACGACCTCCTGATGAAGACGGTGCTGCTTTTCAGGAACAATCCTGATATTTTAGCCAGATATCAGTCGCGGTACATTCATATTCTTGTGGATGAGTTTCAGGACACAAACCTGGTCCAGTACGAACTTATCAAGCAGCTTGGCGGCAAGTACCGCAATATTTGTGTTGTCGGCGACCCCGACCAGTCGATATATTCCTGGCGGTTTGCCGACATACGGAATATCCTTACCTTTGAGAAAGAATATCCCGAAGCCAAACTGGTAATACTGGAAGAAAATTACCGCTCAACCAAGACGATACTTGATACGGCCTCGAATATAATCTCGGCAAATCAGCAGCGTAAACCGGTGAATCTCTGGACGCAGAACCAGGAGGGTACGTCGACGGTGGTAGTGGAGACCTACACCGAGCAGGAGGAAGCCCAGTTCGTGGTCAGCGAGGTAGAACACCTGGTGGAGCAGGGAGAATTCAGTCTGGGCGAGTGCTCCGTGATGTACCGTACCAATGCCCAGTCGAGAGTCCTTGAGGAAGCCTTTGTCCGCTATGGCATGCCTTACCAGCTTGTAGCCGGGACCCGTTTCTACGAGCGACGCGAGGTCAAGGATATCATCGCCTATCTCCGACTTATCCAGAACCCACACGACAGCGTCAGCCTGATGAGGGTCATCAACGTTCCCCAGCGTGGAATCGGACAGCAGACACAGGCCAAGCTGTCCGGCTGGGCGAAATCTATGGGGATTTCACAGTATGAGGCTCTGCGGCTCATGCGCGTAGACGAGGCAAAAGACTCTGAAAAAGAACCTCCCTTTAATTCTCATATCAGCCGGGTGCTGACTGCTTTTTCCGACCTTATGGAGGAACTGATCCAGCGCAGCGGGGAGTTGAGGCTGGTCGACCTCTTCGATATGGTTGTGGAGCGCTCCGGTTACAGGCAGTATATACAGAGCGAGAGTAACGGCCAGGAGAGATGGGAAAATATACTGGAGCTCCGTGGGGTAGCCCAGAAAGACTATGGCGATATGAGCCCCCAGGAGAGTCTGGCTGCCTTCCTGGAAGAGGTAACGCTGGTGTCCGACGTCGACGGGCTTGATGAAAGCGAGTCGGCGGTTACCCTGATTACACTCCACCAGGCTAAAGGGCTTGAGTTTCCGGTTGTCTTCATCGTGGGTATGGAGGAAGGTCTGCTGCCCCATTTCCGGTCGTTCGACGACCCCGAGCAGATGGAGGAAGAGAGGCGACTCTGCTATGTCGGGGTGACCAGGGCGAAGCAGAAGGTATACCTGGTACGTGCCTTCCGCCGCAATTTGATGGGCAGGAGCATGGTCAGCGAGCCGTCGCGGTTTTTGAACGATATACCAAAGCACCTGGTCTCAACCGGCGACTGGCGGGAAGAGACGGAAAACCGGATAATGCCATCCATATACTCGTGGAATAAGCCCGTTATACCGAACCCATCCGCTATGGAGTTTCAGGCGGGCGACCACGTTTATCATGCCCAGTTCGGCAAGGGCGTGGTGGTAAGCTGCCAGCCGGTAAAGGATGACGCCGAGGTGGTCATCGCCTTTAACGGCGCCGTTAAAAAACTCCTCATCAGCTTCGCCAACCTTGAGAAGACTGAGTGATGCCAGGAATTACTTATAAGGTAAAGTTTGGTAAAGTAAAACCGCTTTAATAAGGGGTGTTTAAGAGGGGCGAAGCCCCTCTTTTAAATACCTCCCTCCCGATTGGATCGGGAGGGATACAGGGGATATGGTTATATAAATCAATAGAAACCCTTGACATATTACACGGAAACGTGTAATATTTTAAATAAGGTTGGCTATGCCGATAAAGATTTTAGACCGGAAAGTGGTATCCAGAATTGCCGCCGGCGAGGTTGTGGAAAGACCGGCTTCGGTAGTGAAAGAACTGGTGGAGAACTCACTGGATGCCGATTCGAGCCAGATATCGGTCGAGGTTACCGGCGGCGGAGTCAGTCTGATTCGGGTAACCGATAACGGGGCGGGAATCCCGGTCGATGAACTTGAGCTCGCTTTTCAAAGGCACGCCACCAGCAAGGTAGAAGTAATTGACGACCTTTATTCCATTTCGAGTCTCGGTTTTCGCGGCGAAGCTTTACCCAGTATAGCCGCAGTATCTCAGGTGGAGGTTGTCACCTGTGCCGCCGGAGAATCAACGGGCAGCTATATCACGCTGAAAGAGGGCGTTACCACCGGGCAGGGCAGTCGGGGACGCTCTCAGGGGACCACGGTCGCGGTGCGTAACCTGCTCCGCAACGTACCTGCCAGGCTGAAATTCCTGAAATCGAACTCCACCGAAAACAGCCACATCGCCAGCGTAATCAGCCAGTATGCCCTCGCTTTTCCCGAGGTCAGGTTCACCCTGTCCGTTGACGGACGTACCACACTGCAAACTCCGGGCAGCGGTAAGCTGATGGACGCCGTTATCGAGGTATACGGTGCCGAGATAGCCCGCGGCATGCTGGAACTGGACAGCCGTGACGTGGGATGGGAGGCCGACTCCTCGTCTTCGCGCATCACCGTCGACGGTATGGTCGGGTCTCCCGCCGTCAGCCGTTCCAACCGTAACTACCTGAGTTTTTTCGTCAACCGGCGCTGGATTAGCAGTCGGCTGCTCTCGTGGGCGGTGGAGGAAGCCTATCACGGGCTGTTGATGCAGGGCAGGCACCCGGTGGCGGTAATCAATATCTCTATACCGACCGGCGATGTGGACGTAAATATCCATCCTACCAAGACCGAGGTGAAATTTCAGAACGAGCGTCTTGTCTTCAGCGCCGTCCAGAGGACGGTACGGAGGGCGCTTATCGAGATGGCGCCGGTGCCAATAATAGAGGAAGTTGCCACCGCTTACCGCGGTACTACAGCGACGCAAAGCAGGACGTTATGGGCGCCCGGTGACGCCGGAAAAAGTACTCCCGCTCCAGTGCCTTCGGCAACACCGACTCCCGCCTTTTCTCTCCCCGCTCTGCGGTTGCTGGGTCAGGTATCCGGCACCTATATCGTCGCCGAGGGACCGGAAGGACTGTATATCATCGACCAGCATGCCGCTCACGAACGCATTCTCTTCGAGCAGATTCAGCAGCAGAGTCTGCAGAGCCAGGTTGACGTGCAGGGATTGCTGGAGCCGGCAACCCTTGAGGTTACTCCCGGGCAGGACGAGATTCTCAAGACCTGTTATGGAGACCTTTCGGAGTACGGTTTCTCAATCGAGCCTTTTGGCGACCGCTCATATCTGGTCAGAGCGGTACCTGTCCTCCTCAGCGGAAAAGACTGGGCGGCGTCGTTAAGGGAGCTGCTGGACTCGATGTCGGTGGAGGAAAGAGGCGAGTGGCGGGAGAAACTTTTAGTATCTTTAGCCTGTCACGGCGCCATTAAAGCCGGGCAGCCGTTGACAGACGAAGAAATGCGCGAGCTGTTAAGGCAACTGGAGCAGACCTCGACGCCGAATACATGCCCTCACGGCAGACCCACTATTATACACCTGAGTTCGAGACAGCTTGAGAAGGAATTCCACCG
>CAZBAN010000024.1:0-2016 GCA_964489895.1 uncultured Dehalococcoidales bacterium | reverse complement strand
TTAGTCTATTGACTATATCTCCCGAATACACTAAACTTGATTTCCTGGAACAGCGAACGCTGAAGAGGTCAGAAATGATAATTGACGGTACCTATAATATCGCGATTGATACCCAGATGGGCAGAAGGGGCGGCACACTTACGCTACGGACGGATGGTGATTCACTCAGCGGCACCTTGAATGCCGAGGGGAGCGAGAGCAATTTCGCGGATGGTTCGATCTCCGACAACGAGGTTGTGTTCTCGGTCCAGCTGAATATCCCGATGGGCAGTTTTGAAATCCATTTCAAAGCGACCGTAACCGAAGATGGCATTACCGGGCAGGCGGACATCGGCGGATTCGGTTCTTTTCCTTTCAGCGGTACCAGGAACTAACTTAATTTTAGCCTTTATAACGGTTTAACCGGCACGTATATATCCATCAGGAATTTGCGACTGGTATTTTCTCCGTTCATTGTTATCTTTTCGGCGAGTGAAATACCCGACTGTAGTGGTACTACTTACTCTTCCTGTGCTTTCCGGTAAAAAACTTTGAGTTTTGTGACTTCCCCCACGCCCTTTAGGGAGTTAGCTATTGCCAGGATAAGGTTGGTGATAATTTTTCCTGGGAAAGCAGTTAAGGCGACAGGCTTATCGTTGACATAAAGTGAAAGGTGGTCGCCCTGCGTTTTAATGAATCCTCTCTCGATAAAGTCGGCAAGACCTTTTACATCCTCGATTGAGAACTGCCTGGTATCGGTTTCCAGTGGCTCATCGGTGGCGATGGCTATGAGCTTCTTGATATCCTTCAGTGGTGGTCCTACCTCTTTGCGGTGGACTTCAATCTTGGGGGCATTACCCTGCTTGAAACCTTCGGTGATGATGATGTCATAGTCCTCCCCGAGCAGTTGTGCCATCTCGTCCACCGTTGTTTCCTGGGTAACCGGTTTGATGAGGACTATCCTGGTATCGGAACCTATTGCCGTAGCCTCGCTCCCCGCCTGGAGGTGACGCCAGGTATCCTTGCCCGGGGTATCGAGAGTAGCTTCCTCGGCGGTATGTTTGATGGTGGCAACCCGGTATTTCCGTGACTTCAGCTCGCTTATCAGCTTTTCTATCAGGGTCGTTTTCCCTGAGTTCGATATGCCAATGATTGATACTATGGAAGCCATTTTTTATCTCCTTTATGCTGTCCGGTTGTATGTCAGCCCCTCTCGCCGAACAGGATTGTGCCCAGTCTCACCACGTTGGCGCCCTCTTCGATGGCTATCCGGTAAGAATTCGTCATTCCCATCGAGAGGTACCTCATCTCAATACCCGGCAGGTTTAACTGCTTGATTCGTTCGAAAGTTGTTCTGGTTTCTATAAAATATGGTCTCGCATCTTCGGGATTACCCGTGGCCGGACCCATTGTCATCAGTCCCATCACCTGTATATTTGCATAGCCGGATATTTCCCTTACCAGTTGCTCCGTATCTTCCGGCAGGACACCCCATTTTTGTGGTTCCCGACCGCTGTTCACCTCGACGAGCACCGGCATTATTTTACCAGCCTGAGCGCACCTTTTGTCGATTTCCCGGGCCAGTTCCACAGAATCGACTGTCTCTATCATATCGAATAGTCCCACCGCTTTCTTTACCTTGTTTTTCTGGAGGTGTCCGATGAAGTGCCACTCTGCCCGGTTGCCTATTACTTCGTATGCCTTTTCGGTTTCCTGGACGTAGTTCTCGCCGATGATTGTAACCCCGGCTTCAACCGCCTCAAGGATTTCTTCCGGCTGTCTCGATTTGGCGGCGGCTACCAGTTTTACTCCCTCTGGCAGTTCATTCATGATGTGCCTGACGTTTTCACTGATGCCGGTCATTTGATTTGATTCTACCAGTAATCCGTAATGTTTTCCATCAAGACTATATATTACTGGTGCCAGTATATCCCTTGACTATTGACCTTGAATATATGAAAATGGACTGACAGTTAAATGTCGGCGTCGGGGCGTAGCGCAGCCAGGTAGCGCACCTGAATGGGGTTCAGGTGGTCG
>CAZBAN010000023.1:0-32330 GCA_964489895.1 uncultured Dehalococcoidales bacterium | reverse complement strand
GAGTGGAGGGATTTGAACCCTCGATCTCCAGGGCCACAACCTGGCGCCTTAAACCTCTGGGCTACACTCACCATGAATGCCGGCTTTTTTCTGTGGCAGTGAATATTATAGCCAAAAAGCCCCCTCATTTCAATGAGGGGGCTACGTAAACGACTGTCAAAGTCACTCAGACTGTACTCTTCAGGCACCTGGTGTATAATTGTGGTTAAATGCAGTAATCCGTTATTCTGTAATTTCTCAGTTATGAAAAAGGCGCTTGAAATCTTTGCCGGAGTAATATTGATAGTGATACTGACTGTCACTATACTGACCATGCCCTGGCCCGTCAGTGTCGTTATGGGTGCGTTACTGCTTCTCAGTTGTACGGTAGTTATTGTACACGAGCAAATCGTCAAGAAAAGGACGCAGGAAAAGGAGCCACCCGGAAAAACCGATGACAAAGGTAATATGTAATTCCTAGAGGTATTCGGCTACCTCGGTCAGGCTGCGAATCCGGGGACAATCCGTGACTTCAGGATAGGCATCATTCCGGTCAATGATTATAGCTTTCATGCCCACTCCCATCGCCCCGACCGCGTCTATTTTATACTGGTCACCGACGTGGACTGCTTCGGACGGTTCTACCCCGGCTCGCTCGAGCGCCAGGCGGAATATCTGGGGCTGTGGCTTATCGAATCCTGCTTCTCCTGAGGTAACGATGAAGTCCAGAAACGGGCTCAGACCAAGTCCATCACAGAGGGGTTTCATATCTATTTCCAGGTTGGTAAGTAGTCCGAGGGTCAGTGATAGTCCTTTTAGTTGTTTGACGGTCGGCAGGACGTCTTCATACAGAACGAATCTGGTGTCTTTGAACAGCTCGTTAGCCTTCCTGATGATTTTTAAGAGGATATCCGTGGTGGCGGAGATGTCGGCTCCTGTTTCTGAAAGGATTGTTTTCTGGTAGTCAGAATATATTCTTGCCTGTTCCTCAGGTTTTCTGCGTCTTATCGGGGAAATAGATTCTTCTTCAAATAGTTTTTTATCGGCAACCAATAGTGCGGGACGTAGTGCTTCCGGTGAAATATCTATACCGAATTCTTTGAGAGCCTGGCTCTGTATTTCTTCTCTTGGGGGATGATAGAGTGCCAGAGTGTTAAACCAGTCAAAGAGTACAGCTTTTATCAATATATTATTCCCGTTTATGAATCCTGGATGCCGAGGTCCTTGATATAGTCGACTGCATCCTGGACGGATATTATTTTTTCAGCGTCTTCATCCGGTATTTCTATCTTTTTAGCCGGGTCGCTAAATACCTCTTCCAGGGACATAATCAGTTCAACAAGGTCCAGAGAGTCTGCACCTAAATCATCTACGAAATTTGCTGCTGGTACTACCTCATCGTCTTCCACGCCTAACTGCTCAACGATAATCTTTTTCACTCGTTCAAAAACGGTTGCCACTTTCTCCCCCTTTATTCGGTTTCTTTATCTACTTACCAGGGTGCTAACTGAACCCAGAACCCCATTTATAAACTTTGAAGAGCGGTCAGCACCAAAAGTTTTTGCCAGTTCCACCGCTTCGTTGATTGCTACTTTAACCGGTACTTTATTATCAATTAATATTTCCAACAATGCAAGTCTGAGGATGTTTCTGTCAATCACGGATATCTGGTCTATAGGCCAAGCCGGAGCGTGAGTAATAATATTCCTGTCGAGTGTTTCCTTGTTCTTAATTACTCCCGTTACCAGATCCCGGACGAAGGTTTCATTTTCTGCGGACAAGCCACCCTCGGACAGAAGTCTTTCCGTGACCTCATCCTCTTTATGCCCGGCGGTATCTATTTCGTAAAGTGCCTGTAGAGCGAGTGCTCTCGCTTTTCGCCTCACCCCTGCCATAATTGACCACCCGATAAATAAAGGTATTATATCACCAGCCGATAATATAATTTGAGTTTACCAAATGACGAATAAGAGGTCAATCCTGACCGGAACAGTCTATATCATTCCCGATTATATGCCCCCCATGCCTCCGTCCACGTTCAGTACATGCCCGGTGATATACCCGGCTTCTTCGGAGGCGAGGAAGGCTACCGCTGCCGCCACATCCTGAGGAGTGCCGAGGGAACCGAGGGGGATACGGCTTTTAATCTGCTGTATCCAGCTTTCCTCGAGCTGCTGCGTCATCTGAGTATCTATGAAGCCGGGAGCGACGGCATTGACCGTTATGCCTCGCGAGCCTACTTCCTTGGCGATAGTACGGGTAAAACCTATTATGCCCGCTTTGGAGGCGGCATAGTTCGCCTGCCCGGCGTTGCCCACTATACCGACGACACTCGCCATATTGATAATCCTGCCCCAATGCTGTTTTGCCATGTGTCTTAACACGGCTTTGGTGCAGAGAAAAACGCTTTTCAGGTTGATTCTCAGTACCAGGTCCCAGTCTTCCTCCGACATGCGCATCAGGAGGTGGTCACGGGTGATTCCGGCGTTATTAACCAGGATATCAATCCTCCCGTATTTTGCCATCACCGTTTCTACCAGTCTGTCCACCTCTTCCGCCGAACTGATATCGGCAAGGACCCCAAGGCTTTCACGGTTCATGGCTCTGATTTCCTCGGCGGCATTTTCAACAAAGGAGGGTTCACCGATATCGTTGATAATAATCGTTGCCCCGGCACCAGCCAGTTTTTTAGCGATTGTATTACCTATACCCCTGCCACTACCGGTAATTATAGCCACTCTATTGGAAAGGTCCATCATTCCTCCTTTTAGGAGTTATTTCTTGAACAGTCCTTCTACAGCAGCGACATCACCGACATTCTGTATATTGACATCTCTGCTGGTGCGTTTTAACAGTCCGCTGAGAACTCTCCCCGGTCCTATCTCGATAAAAGATGATACCCCTTCACCGAGCATGAATTCAACCGAACGCTGCCACTGTATGCCGTTGCACAGTTGCTGGATGAGCTCTTTTTTTATATCCCCGGCAGAGGTCAACGGTTGTGCCGTTGTGTTGGCAATGACAGGAACAGCCGGGTCATTGAAGTCAATGCCGGCAACAATCTCTGCCAGCCCGTCCTGTGCCGGTTTCATCGATGCAGAGTGAAAGGCTCCGCTCACCTGTAGCTGGACGACACGACTGGCTCCTCTGGACCGGGCTAACTCCATTGCCGTGGGTATATTCTCTATTGCGCCGCTGATAACCAGCTGCCCAGGACAGTTATAGTTGGCGATTACCGTGCTGGTCTCTTTACATACTTCGGCAAGCGGTTCTTCATCAAGACCGATTATAGCTGCCATGCCTCCGGGTGCTTTCTCTCCGGCTTCGTGCATCAACCTCCCTCTTTCACGCGCCAGAGATACGGTGGTGGCAAAGTCCAGCACACCGGCGGCTGCCAGTGCCGTGTATTCGCCAAGGCTGTGACCACCGACGAAAGAGGGTGCCGGGAAACTGCCGTCATTTATCTCCTGGATGGCTTTCAGGCAAGCATAACTCACCGTTACCAGCGCCGGCTGGGTATTGATGGTAAGCTGCAGCTCGTCTTCAGGCCCTTCAAAGCACAGTTTAGAGATGGGGAATCCCAGGGATTCATCCGCCTGGTGAAAAACCTCTTGAGCCGATTTGAAGCTATCATAAAGGTCACGTCCCATTCCGACTGACTGCGAACCCTGTCCGGGGAAAATATAGGCTGTCTTTCCTGACCCGGTCATTAACAGTCCTCCCTGCGAGTATTTATATGTTGATTATTATCCCAGATAGCCGTTTGAAGCACAGCATGATATACCTCAGCTAGCTTTGGGCTTGGGACCTTTAATTTTTACAACGTCTCTGCCGTTATAACTACCGCAGTTGGGACAGGCGTGGTGAGGCTGCATAGGACTATTACACTGGGGGCAGGTTATAAGATTCGGGGCGGATAGCTTAATATGACTGCGTCTCTTACCCTGCCTTGCTTTAGCGTATTTTCTTTTTGGTTGTGGTGGCATATTTATTACCTTCCTTTTAATTTTTGGGCGGTGTCTCGGTGTCGGAAAGCACAAATTTACTTAATTCAGACCAGCGGGGGTCTACCTGACCTAACTGACAGTCACAGGATGACTGGTTGAGATTTATACCGCATACAGGGCACAGACCGGCACATTCCTCCCGGCAGAGTGGTTTCATCGGGACTGCCATCAGTGCATATTGACGTACAGCCTCGGTTAAGTCAAGGATATTACGCTCGTCAATAATAAAACTTCCGGGTTCATCGGGAGAGGATAGTGCAACACCGGAATTTACATCAATAGTTGGGAAATATTCCTCTTCTATGTTCAGGGACAGGGTATAATCAAACGGACTGAGGCAACGACTGCAGTGTATTTCAATATCAGTGGTGAGTGTCGTTGTGGCAAGGATACCGTGGTCAGTCCGCATCAACCTGACTTTCCCCCGAATTGCATCATTGAAGCCTTCAATGTCAACGGTGGTATCCACTTCGTAATCGCGTGTCGAGCCTATAGTATCCTTGAGTAGCTGGGCTACGTTTATCTGCACCTTAACCCTCCACTGCCGAAACCCGTATAAAAATGACTATCTGAGTCATATTTCTTGCCGGGTTTGTCCCTGATTTTGTGTGAAAGATAACCTATTATATACAGGCTCACGCCTATGAGTCAATTTGACCTTGCTCGTACTATAGCGACATAGTCGTAAATTGACATTTGGATTGAGGCAAATGTAAAATATTTTCAAAACAGGTAAAAAGGAACTGAATAAGGAGGAATAAATGGCTAGAGGGTACATGGGAAAGATACTGTTCGTGAATCTTTCCACCGGTGAAATCAGGGAGGAGACTCCTGATGAAAGCCTGTATCGCGACTTTATTGGAGGTTACGGGATCGGGTCAAGGATTCTGTATGACCGGCAGAAAGGCGGAGTAGACGCGCTGGGACCGGATAATCACCTTGGTCTGATAACCGGTCCGCTTACCGGAACTCCTCATATTGTAGGAACCCGCTACGCTGCGGTGGCAAAGTCGCCAATCACTGGTGGGTGGGGAGATGCCAACTCTGGAGGAGATTTCGGTCCTTATCTGAAATTCGCCGGCTATGACGCTGTCTTCTTTAGCGGGATTGCAGATAAACCGGTCTACCTTTTTATTGACAACGGTAAAGCTGAACTGAAAGACGCAAGCAAATTCTGGGGGAAGGGTGCCATTGAAACAGAAGACCTACTGCGTGATGAATATGGTAAAGATACCGTTGCTTCTTGCATAGGTCCGTCCGGCGAGAAACTTGCTCTGATATCCTGCATCATTACCAAGAGAGGTGCCGCTGCCGGACGCTCCGGTCTGGGAGCGGTAATGGGCTCCAAGAAACTCAAGGCAGTAGCCGTGAGAGGGAACATGGAAGTCCCGATGGCCGACAAGGAAAGGGCGCAACAGCTAAGAAGGGAGAACATATCCGAACTCCATGTGGAAAGTATGAGGAAATATGGCACCACTGCAATGACAGTACAGTCGGCGCACAGCGGCGATACCCCGGTAAAGAACTGGGGTGGTGTCGGGGTTGTAGACTTTCCTGATGCTTCCGGGCTTAGTGGTGATGAGGCAATAGCTAACGTAGACAAAGCTGACCCCTGCTGGCATTGCCCTGTTGCCTGCCAGTCACTTTTAAAGGAAGGAACAGGAGAGTATAAATACCCGGCAGGAACTCGCAGGGTAGAATATGAGACTCAGGGCACTTTCGGTACTCTATGCCTTAACAGCAATGCAGAGTCGCTAAACATGATAAACCACCTCTGCAACAACTATGGGCTGGATACCATCTCCGGTGGCACGGTTATCGCCTTCGCAATCGAGTGTTACGAAAACGGTATCCTGACCAAAGCCGATACTGATGGAATTGAGCTTACCTGGGGCAATCATCGAGCCATCGTGGATATGACAGAGAAAATGGTCAAGAGGGAAGGGCTTGGTGATATCCTTGCCGATGGAGTGAGTGTAGCCGCAGAAAAGATAGGAAAGGGTGCCGAGCAGTTTGCCGTGCACGTCGGTGGGCAGGAAGTCGGGATGCATGACCCGAAGCTTGTCGGATTCATGGGCAATTTCCCCGCCGCCCGATATCAAATGGATGCCACACCCGGCAGGCATACCCAGAATTTTGGTCCAGAAAGCTTTAACGGACATGTAGCGAACGCCGCTGGAATTTGTTTGTTTGGCTCTATGGGGCCGCCGGGACCCAAGAATTACCTGGTGGAGTTCATGAAAGCCGTGACCGGTTGGGAACGCTCATTGGATGAGCTTATGAAGTGTGGAGAGAGGATAGCCAATATGAGGCATGTCTTTAACCTGCGCGAAGGCATCAATCCTCTACATAATTATGTGCATCCCAGAGTGATTGGTGACCCGCCACAGACAGAAGGTCCACTTGCCGGCGTGAGGGCTGACATTGAGGCTCAGGTTTACTGGTGCCTGGGAGCTCTTGGCTGGGATAGGGTAACGACCAAACCCAGCAGACAAAAGCTGTTAGAACTGGGTCTTGACGATATTGCCGAAGAACTATATCCGCCGCGGCAAGGACCTCCGGGACCGCCCAGGTAATATACGGCAAGTAATCGTTACCATCGACCGGGGTACCTCCCGGTCGATGGTTATATACGACTGAAAGACGGTAGTGTGGCAGGGGAGGGAATATATATTGGCAAAATATTCCGTTGAGATGTTCGGTTTGCCGTATGAGATATCAGGTACAAGACGGGTAGACTTTGAACTGGAGGATGGAGCGGGAATATCTGATATTATAGGAGCTTTAAAACGTGAAATTCCGGAACTGGATGGCGAGGTAATCGTTCCCGGACTTAACCAGTTGATGGAAGGTTTTACATTTAATATAAACGGACGCTTTTATTCAAACGACGGGGAATTGAAACTTCATGAAGGCGACCGTATTGTGCTGCTAACCCTGGCTACGATAGGGTGATCATCAGCAGGGAGACTGCTCCCAGCTCTTTCCTGTTGTTCAACTTTTTTACCAGTATCAGTATTATCTTTTTTCCTTCCTTAACTCAATCGCAATGGTATTTCTCAGTACCTGGTTTGTGCCCTCATATATCTGTGTGATTTTAGCGTCCCGCATCATTTTTTCTACCGGATAATCGTGCATGTAGCCAAAGCCGCCGAAAACCTGCACCGCGTCAGTGGTGACTTTCATCGCCACATCTGAGGCGAATACCTTGGCCATGGATGATTCCTTGGCGTATTGTTTTGCTCCGCTGTCGACAGCCCTGGCAACGGCATAGGTCAACGCTCTGGCGGCTTCTGTCTGGATAGCCATATCCGCCAGCAGATGCTGTACCGCCTGGAAAGAGATAATCGGATGCCCGAACTGGATGCGCTGCTTGGCATACTCGGTGGCAGCGTCCAGAGCTCCCTGGGCTATCCCGACAGCCTGGGCGCCTATGCCTGAACGTGATTCGTCGAAGACTTTAAGCGCTATGATAAATCCCATTCCCTCTTTGCTGATTAGATTTTCCTGGGGGACAAAACAGTCCTCGAACACAAGCTCTCTCGTCGCAGAGGAGCGTATACCCATCTTTTTCTCTTTCCTGCCGAAGGTGAAACCGGGGGTATCCTTTTCTACCAGGATAGCGCTGGCGCCGCGGGGACCTTTTGTTTTATCTGTCAGGGCAATAACCGTGTAAATTTCAGCCTCACCGCCATTGGAGACAAACTGCTTGGTGCCGTTAAGAAGATAACCTCCCTCAACCTTATCGGCGGTGGTTTTTAGGGCACCAATATCACTGCCGGCAGACTCTTCGGTTACGCTGAAAGCCGCCAGCCTCTCCCCGCTTGCTATAGCTGGCAGGTATTTATGCTTTTGCTCTTCATTACCGTATTTAACCAAGGCTATCGTACCCAGAGAAGTTGCCGCATAGCACAGTGCTATCCCCGCACAGGCACGACTCAGCTCTTCAATAACCAGGCACAGGTCCAGGGAGCTTCCACTCAGTCCTTCGTATTCTTCGGGTATAAAGATACGGAACATATCGGTATCGGCGAGGTATTTCATTATCTCCCACGGGAACTCTTCCTTCTCGTCGAGTTCAGACCGTACAGGAACTATCTTTTCCTCGGCAATCTGCCTTACCAGGTTTTTGATGGTTATTTGTTCTTCGGTTAGTTGATAGTCCAAAATAACTCCTTTTAGATTAAAGGTAATTTATCTGACCATTCTAACACAGGGGTAGGAAGAGCGCAAAGTGCTCGCCCGTTAAGTGCGGTAGTAATAAAAAAATAAGCCGGAAGTTTTCACTTCCGGCTGCAACTTATTATATTTAAATAGCCAGCCCTGCCGCAAAGCCCGATTACCCCCAGGGCTCCGGACACGGGAGGGGTATGGTTGGTATTTAAGCTGAGACGAGCTGCTAAATCTCAGCACCCTGGATTTCCCCCGGCAGGGCCAGCTCATCGCTGGGTTGCATTAGTTTAGAATATCGTATACGATATTCTTTTGAAGTATATAACTATAAAGAAGGAATGTCAAGCCTTATTCAGAAAGCTGATAAAAAAAATAAGGGATACAGTTTGTGTCTGGTATCTGCGTGTAGATAATGCTATGATAGGGCACTGCATAATTAGTGAGTATATATGTCTCATGTATCGATACACGTGTAATCATACGGATTTTAGGGGGGTATAGAGAGATGGACGCGGAACAGTATGACGAAAAGGATTTCAGTTTATGGACTCTGATAATCCAGACCAGAGACGTATTAGCAAGAGTTAGAGAAGATGAGCTTAACAAATACGGTATTACGCTGGTAGAAACCAGAGCTTTATATCTCCTTAATGAACTTGGTGACCAGGGGACACCTGCCGAGATGTCACGACACCTTTTCCGCGAGCATAATACGACTATCGCCCTCCTAAATCGCATGCAGAAAAAAGGTTTGATAACCAAGAACAGGGATCCGGAAAACAGGAACATATGGAGAATCACTACGACGAAAAGGGGTAAAGAAGCCTATAAAAATTCTTTGATAAGAGAAAGCATCCACGATATATTTTCTATACTCTCCGAAGATGAACTTGACAAGATGATTACATGTTTGGTTAAGTTATGTGACCAGGCTTTTGCATATATACCCGACGTATGGGTCCCGCCTTATCCCGTCAATTGAAGACAGCAGCACAGCAGGAATTCTCACGATAAGTTGCCTGTCAGGTCTGGCTACATCGATTCAAGTCTTGCCACCACCTCGTTGATGGTCTCTTCCGCGGTAGAAGTGCCACTGGTTACGCCTACATGTTCGTCGCCTTTGAACCAGGATGTGTCAATGTTTTCAGCGGTTTCTACCTGATACGTCCTGGTGGCGGTGGTGCATAACTCGGTGAGGTGATTGGTATTTGCGCTGGTATGACTGCCGATGACAAGCATAATATCAACCCTGTTTGCCAGCTCGAGGGTTGCCTGCTGTCGCTCTCTGATATCATGGCATATAGTATCGATAATACGCAGTTCGGTGTCTTTGGTCAGGGCACGGTCGATAACTTTCTTTACGAATTCGTTGAAGCGGACCGGTATCTGAGTAGTCTGGGATAACACTCCGATTCTGCGTGGTAAATGTTCCATTGTGTTTAAGAAATTCTCGTCCAGCGTGGCTATTCCTTTATCGTCTGCCCAGCCGAGTATGCCTTTGACTTCGACATGGTTTACATCTCCGTACACAATGACGAAAAATCCCGCTCTGGCCAGTTTACGGGCGGCATTCTGAGCCCGGCGGACGAAGGAACAGGTGAAATTTATTATTTCGATGTTACGTTCTCGTATTTTATCCTCTACCTGGGGGCTTACTCCGTGAGCGCTTATAGCCACCGTTTTGCCCTGAATTTCTTCAACGCTGCTGGCTACCCTGACACCGATGTCAGCCAGTTTTTGCATGACCTGCCGGTTATGGACAACCGCACCCAGTGTCTCAATCTGGCCGCGTTCCCGGGCGACCTTCTCCAGCCTTTCGATAGCCCGGTTAACCCCGACGCAGAATCCCGTTCCCGCCGCTTTTTCAACTTTCAGGTTCATCTTGCCCATCGTGCTTAGCATAAATCCCTTGATATTCTGCGGGTAGCAATTCCGCTATGTGCTCCATGATACACTTCGTTGTCTCTGAAAGGTTTTCTTTGGTTCTTTTACCTTCAGACTGTGGCAGGTGAAAGGGTTTTCCGAATCTGATTGTTATCCGGTGACGGTGTAAATAAGATTTCCAGCTTACCAGTTTTTCAGTACCCGTAATAGCTACCGGCAGGATAGGTACTTTATTCAGAACCGCTATCATTGCTGAGCCGGGGAAGGCTTCCTGGAGCTGAGCGTTTTTACTCCTGGTTGCCTCCGGGAACATTACCAGTGCCATGTTGTCAGATAATACCCTCTCGGCATCACGGAGAGCCTGCCTGTCTAGCTGACCGCGGTGTACCGGAAAGGCACCAAAACTGTATATAAAGTAGCCCAGGAACCTGGAATTGAAAAGTTCCTCTTTAGCCATAAATATGACTTTACGTTTGAGGCTGACACTGACCAGAGGAGGGTCGGCGAGGCTGAGATGATTGGATACTATCAGTAGAGGTCCCCGTTCAGGGACATTTTCCGGGTCGATTATCTTCAAGCGCGTAAAAAGCTTTAACACTATTATCACTATGAATCTGGCAACGTAATAAAACCAGCGTATCATAAACTGCCCCGAAAAGAAGTTAGCTCATTGATTGTCAATTATAGCCTATGAATATGTGAAAAACAAACAGACACGGCAGGATTTCGTATTTGGTTCCTATAGGTGCGTCTCTATATTAGTTGGTTTTTGGGTGCCTCACCTCTTACCCTTCAGGGTGAACCCCTCTCACGCATTCGAGTGTTTGCATAGCAAAGTATGGTGCTGCGTGAGAGGGGGATTAAGGGGGTGAGTATATATTATTAGAAACAGAACTATACTCCCGATTAATAAATCTTGATTAAACCTTTCGTTTCTTTCATAATTGGGTAAAGTCGGGAATACTTGAAGCGGAGGAATGACATGATAGCTACGGTCACTCTTAATCCATCGCTTGACGAATACATAATCGTGGACGGACTGATGGTGGATGAGACAAACCGGTGGGTAGGAAGGCGCCGCTACGCAGGAGGGAAGGGGATTGACGTATCGAGAGCAATTCACGAAATGGACGACGTGACTATAGCATACGGTTTTATTGGCGGTCCAAACGGCAGGCTGCTGGAAATCCTGCTCGACGAGGAAGGGGTTTTATTCAGCTTAACACCCATAAACCAGGAAACACGTACCAATTTCATAATTTCTGATAGAAAGACAGGATATCAGACGCTGATAGGGGCTCCCGGGCCACGTATCACCAAGAAGGAACTGGAAAGGTTCTGTAAGAAGCTGCGTGAAGCCAGACCCAGCCCTGATATGCTGGTTATCGGTGGAAGTGTACCGCCGGGAGCACCGGAAACTATTTACTATGACATAATCATGGATGCAAAAAGTCGGGGAATCAGGTCTATTCTGGACGTTGCTGACCAGTGGCTGGTAGAGGGTGTGAAAGCGAAACCGTATCTTATCAAACCTAACGTCCATGAAGCTGAGAGACTGCTGGGAAGAGGACTCCCGGATGAGGAAGCGATAATCACTGCAGCCGTCGAACTGCTGGACACTGGTATAGAGATAGTGGTTATCTCCAGAGGTAATGAAGGTTTTATCGCGGCAAGTAACAAGAACCTGTATAAAGTGATAGCTCCGAAGGTGAAGGTGCGAAGCGCCGTGGGTGCCGGTGACTGTGCGGTAGCAGGACTTGCCTTGCGGCTGTCCCGTAACGAGCCTTTAATAGAAGCCTGCCGTATGGCAGGAGCCATGGGAGCCGCCGCCGTACTGACGCCCGGTACGGAGTTATGCCGCAGAGCCGACGTGGAGAGGCTGCTGGCAAAGGTCGTGGTGGAAGAGATTCCTCTGAAAAACCGCTAGGGGATTCTATAAAACCAGGTTCAGAAGTCCGCCTACTATCAGAGCAGAGACAACCATTATTCCTGCCGATTTAAGCATATTTACAAATCCGAGTTCTCTGAGCAACACGACAAAAGTGGCGATGCAGGGGAAAAACATTGCCAGGACAACACTGCCGACAACCAGTTGACCGGGGGTGAGTGCCAGAGGAGCAAGCATGCCCAGAGCAACGTCTTTACGCAGGAAACCGATAACTATGGCGGTTACAGCCTCTTTGGGGAGTCCAAGAAGACCGGTTACAACCGGCGCCGTGAAGTTAGCGATGGCGTCAAATACATGGAGAAAATACAGGACATTTATGATAAGTACAGCTCCCAGGATTATGGGGATGGCTTCTTTTAGGAATCCTGAAGACCTCATCCAGAGTTTCTGCAGTACGGTACGCCACGGCGGCAGGCGATAGGGTGGTACCTCTATCAATAGTTCGGGGCTCAAACCCCTGGCGAAACGATTGATTATAATACCCAGAATTATCCAGACGACGAACAACGTGCCGTAGACAATGAGGACATACTGAATTCCGTGCTGTCCGACCAGCCCGACAACCATCGCCTGCAGGGCGGCACAGGGTATGGCAATGGATATCAGTGTCGCTGCTATGAATCTTTCACGCCTGCTCTCAAGTATGCGGGTGGCAAGGATAGCCGGCACGTTACAGCCCAGACCGAGCATACTGGGTATAATAGCGTAACCATGCAGGCCCAGTCGGTGCATCACGGTATCCATCAGTATCGCCAGTCGGGGCAGGTAACCTATATCTTCGAGAAGCCCAAGTATCAGGTAGAAAGAAAGGATGTAAGGTAAAACCATAGCGAAAGGAACATAGAGCCCGGTTGTCAGCAAGCCGAAGGACTCGACGAAATTTATCTCATTACCGCCTGTACTACCCACCAGGACGTTATGAAAGAATCCTGTGCCCCCAAGGAGGTCACCGAGTTTCAGCATGACCGGTGCCCAGAGGTTGCTGAAAAGGGGGTCGAAAACATAACCAATCAGGCTTTCGCCGATAAGGCGGACCAGAAGGAAAGCCCCGATGAGAATGGCTGCGGCGATGATTATGCCGGGAAGGGGTTTTACGCTGGCATCTCCAAGACGCTCGAGCCAGGTATGGTGGCGGTGGGTAATGGTCTGGACCTGGCTTGTTATATTGCCGATGGTCACCCAGCGTTCATCATTGGTGCGAACAGGATTGTCCGGTGAGGTAGCTCTGGCGATGTTTTCTCCCAGCTCTTTTATGCCCTGTCCCGTCACCGCCACTGTCGGGACAACAGGCACACCCAGCAGTTCGCGAAGCTTATCAAGGTCTATATGTATTCCGAGGTGTTCGGTATCGTCCCACATGTTGAGGGCTACAACCATCGGTACCTTTTTTTCCAGTAGCTGGAGGGTGAGGTAGAGGTTCCTTTCCAGGTTGGTAGCATCAACTACATTAATGACGATATCACCGGTCTTGAGCATTTCCGAGGCTATTTCTTCTGCCTCGCTGGTCGGTTCGAGAGTGTAGGTACCGGGCACATCGATAAGCTCGGCTATCTCATCACCGAATTTGTAATAACCCTTGGTGTAGCCTACGGTGGTACCCGGATAGTTTGAGGCGATGACCCGTACGCCGGTCAACCGGGAAAAAATAACGCTCTTACCAACGTTGGGATTGCCCATCAGTAGGATTTTCACTTCATTACTAGTCCAGTTCTACAATTATCCTTCTTGCCATACCGAAACCTATAGCAATCTGCATGTTACCTATCTGCAGGGTTACCGGTCCCCGCATGAACATGGAGCTGACCTTGGTTATATTCCGCCCGGTCCTGACCCCCAGGGCTTCAAGACGGCGGACTATACCTTGACCGCCCTGTATTTCTATCACTTTGCCACGCTGTCCTGACTCCATCCGATTTAAGGGTATCTGTTTGTGATCGGACATTTACTATCGTTCCTTTCCAGCCAACATTACTGTACAGCTCGATTGCTTTTATATCTCATCAATTGATTAGGGTATAAGACTTACGTTTTCTTCCGGCGGCAGGTAGGGCAGTAGCCTTTCATCCGTACTTCCGTGCTGACGACCTCGAACCCTTTTTCACGGCTGACATCAGCCATCATTTTATGGCTCATCGGGCATTCAAACTCGACGACCTTTCCGCAGCCGATACAGACAAGGTGGTGGTGTTCGTTAGCAGATTTGATTTCATAATGATGGTGCGTTTCATCCAGATGCACTTCCTCTATCAGCCCCAGCTCCTTAAGTGTCTGTAATGTGCGGTAAACAGTGGAGAGACTGAGGCGGGGCTGCTTCTTCCGCGCCCTGAGGTAGATTTCATCGGCATCGAGATGCCCCTGACCACTCCTGATGATTTCTAGAATCAAAGCTCTCTGACTGGTCTTTCTCAGCCCGGCTGCATCCAGCAACTCCTCATTATTTATGCCAATGTCAGTTATCTCTGCTGTCATAGCCCTCTCCTGATGCAGGTCTGGTATGGCTAGTTGCAAATGCAAACCATTTGCAACTAGCTAAATTATAACTCAACAGTCGTTTAATGTCAAACCATTTTACGAAAATTTCTGTTTGTATTTAGTTGTCAATATTGACCTCAAGTATGACCCTTCAGGGTGAAACCCTCTCCCCCGATTTCATCGGGGAACCACTGTATGGAAACGAGAAACTCTCCTGGCTGGAGAGGGGAGTAAAAATTGGAGATGGGACTTCGCCCTATTGACAAATCTTCATAATATGTTTATTATTTATAAAACGAAATAAAAACGATATATAAATAATATGACATATAAAAATATAAATTCACGAAAACGCATTATCCGCCCACAGTCGGCGATGCTGACTCTTTATGGTGACTATCTCCTCGGTCGCAGGGAAGAAATCGGCATCGGCAGTCTGATTACCCTCTTAACCAATTTCGGCCTTTCCGGTCAGGCTGTAAGGTCGGCAGTATCTCGTATGTGCCATGCCAATATTCTGAAGGCACGGAGTAAAGGGAAGAAAAGCTACTATTCATTAACGCCCAGAGGGCACGACCTGCTGACCAACGGAGCCCAGCGTATTTTTATCAGGAAAGACACGAGCTGGGACGGCACCTGGAATATCGTTACCTACGCTATCCCCGAAGAAGACCGGAAAATGAGGGACACCCTCCGTCGTGAGCTTATCTGGATGGGCTACGGAGCGCTGGCGGGAGCCTCCATGATTTCACCTTATGATTTGACAGATAAGGTAATGGAGCTGGCTGAAAAGCTTGGTGTGGTCGAGCGTATCCAGATATTCAGGGCAGAGCAGCAGGGCTTAGCCGATGCCAGGAAGATAGTCTCAACCTGCTGGGACCTCGACCGGATACACGATATGTACGCAAAGTTTATGGATAAATATCAGCCAGGATATGAAAACTGGCTACAGCGTCTTCAAAACAATGATAATATCGAGCCAAGCGAATATTTTCTGGAAAGGTTCCTCCTGATTCATGAATACCGCAAGCTGCCGTTCTATGACCCTGACCTGCCGGGGGAATTACTGCCTGAAAACTGGCTGAGACCAAAGGCTGCTGCGTTATTCCAGGAGTTCCATGACCTGCTTAATGATAAAGCCACCGAATATTTCAACTCGGTGGTAGAAGCATATTCTAAGTAATTAAGGAGTTGGATACACTTACACATCAGCTACTGTAAATATGAGATACGCAGAGACGGGCATAAACCTAAATATCGACCTCACGCGTGGGAATATCGAAAAGGAAAAAACAGACCCGAAATGGACCGAACTCTATCTGGGCGGGTTGGGCACCAACGCTAAGCTGTTGTGGGATGGAGTCCCGGCTGAAACCGACCCATTTTCGCCCGATAACCTGCTGATATTCAGTACCGGTCTCTTATGCGGAACACCCGCTTTTGGAGCTAATCGTACGGTCGTTTCCACATTTTCTCCCCAGACTTCGTTGATGGCTTATTCGATGATGGGGGGATTCTGGGCTCCCGAGTTAAAATTCGCCGGTTACGATAAAGTGATTATGCGCGGACGGTCACCCTCGCTGGTTTATATATGGATAAATAATGACAAAATAGAAATCCGTGACGCCACTCACCTTCAGGGTAAAGGTGCGCAGGAGACCTCGGAAATAATAAAGCAGGAACTGGATGAGCCTAAAGCTCATGTGGCGGCTATCGGGCTTGCCGGAGAAAACAGGGTCTATTTAGCTTCGATAGAACAGGGCAGGTCAAGTGCCAGCCGGGGCGGTATCGGTGCGGTTATGGGTGATAAAGGAGTCAAAGCCATAGCGGTAAGGGGAACAGGACCGGTCGATGTCGCCCGTCCAAATGAGTTCAGGGACCTGTGTAACGATGTGCTGAAATATATCGAATGGCGGAATGATAACCCCGTAAAAGGTGTGCCGCCGATTCTTGCCGGACTGGGTTCACCCCAGGAAATGGCGCTGACCGATGAGGAATGGCACACTACCAATTTTACCTGGGGGAATGCCCGTCATCGCAGGAAAGATTTCTGGAACGAGGAAGTTGAAAAGCAGTGGACGGCAACAATGGAGAACGTCCGGGGGCGGTTGCTGAGCTGCTACAACTGCCCGATGAAATGCGGCGCTCTAATCTCTTACCCCGGAATCTCAAATTATATGATGAAATGCTACACGAAGCTGACCTACACGATGGCGGCAATGTCCGACCTTGATTTCGGGTTCAGAATAGCCCAGCAGGCTACCGAGTACGGGGTAGACGGTTTTTCGACTCCTCAGGTTATGGCTTTCGCTGTCGAGCTATATGAAAACGGTATTCTTACGGACAGCGACATGCCGGGGTTTCCCACCGACAGCGAGGATAGATTTTTCTGGCTCCTGGATAGAATCGTCAGACGGGAAGGGATTGGCGATATTCTTGCCGACGGAGTCTACCACGCCGCCCGCAGGATTGGCAGGGGCGCGGAAGAATTCGACCACAACACGATTAAGAAACACGAACAGCTACCCCTGAAGCTGGGAATGCTTAACCCGATATATTACCTGATGTACTCTACCGGTGAGAAGATAAATATAACCCAGATAGAAGGGCAGTTTCCCCAGGCCCCCTTTGCCACAAGAGAGGAAAGAGAAGAGTTCGTTGAGGACTGGTTCCAGGTCCCGGACGACAAGTTCAAGCAGTTTATCCTTGACTGGGAGCCGAGAGGAGAAAAAGCCCTGCCGTTCTTCCCCGATATCCAGACAACCTGCGAGATGGTCGACTGGATGGAAATGATGCACTACATCGACGACTCTCTGGGCGTGTGCGCAGGACTGTCATCATTCCCGATTAAGCCCCCCTACCACATACATAATTTCCCGGCTTTCATATCGTCGGCAACAGGGATGGATATTGATGAAGCCGGGCTGAAGAAAATAGCCAGGCGGAACCGGACTCTGCTCAGGTCGGTAAATATCAGGAGAGGTATGAGAAGAAGCGATGAGAAGCCGCCCGAGGACCACTGGCGGAGAAGGTTCCCCGAGCTTGAAACCCAGCTCCTCGACGAATATTACAAGTTCAAAGGCTGGAACAACGATGGTATACCCACCGCGGAATCGCTGGAGGAACTGGAACTGGACTACGTTAAGGAAGACTTCCTGCGGAGAGATATCCTGACTGAAAAGAAAAGCGCTGGTTCTAAAAAGACATCCGGGCGAACAAAGAAGAAGGACTGAACCGTGGCGGAAGAGAAAAAAACGAAAACCATCAAAGTAATCAAGATTGATGTAGATAAGTGCAACGGATGCCGCTCATGTGAGGTAGCCTGCTCTACTTTTCATGCTACCCCGCAGTACGGCAGTAATAATCCGGGTAAATCACATATCAGCGTGATTCATGAACCGCTGAAAGACATATTCGTGCCGGTAATTGCCGGTGAGTATGTCCGGGCAGAATGCAACAGCCGGTATAAATACACCATCGACGGTAAGGAGTACGACGAATGCGCTTTCTGCCGGGCTTCATGTCCTTCAAGGACAAATTTCAAAGAGCCGGACTCGGATCTTCCTTTAAAGTGCGATATGTGTGAAAGCGACCCGCCGCTGGAGGAGCCGAGTTGCGTTCAGTGGTGCCTTTCCGACGCCCTGACATACGAAGAAAGGGAAGAGGAAGTAGACGAGGAAACGGAACTGGAAGAGATGGAGATTGGGCTTGAATCCTTGGTGGACAAATTCGGGCTTGAAAAGGTGGTGGATGCCGTCGTCCGTTTATCCCGGAAAGAATAAACACCAGGACGAAAAGGAGTCGAGTGGAAACCATAACCCCTTTTAAAGAAGCAATAGATGAGATAAAAGAAGCCGGCGGAGAAGCTTTCAAATACTGCTATCAATGCGGGCTTTGCGATACCGTCTGTCCGTGGAACAGGGTAACTAATTTCAGCATACGCCACCTGGTCAGGCAGGCTGCCTTCGGCCTGCCCGAGGTAGAAGGTGAAGATATCTGGCGCTGTACCACCTGCGGGAGCTGCCCGCAGCGATGTCCCAGGGGAGTTGGCACCATGGACGTTGCTGTGTCTTTCCGCAGGATTGCCTCGAAATACGGTATTTCTCCCGAGCCAATACACATCGTGAGCGTAAGTCTGGGCACCGAAGGTAATCCTCTGCGTGAAGCGCGGGCAAACAGAGCGGACTGGGCGGAAGGACTGTCCGTGAAACCTTTTACCGAAGGGATGGAAATCCTGTACTTTCCCGGCTGCTACCCGAGCTATGATTCCAGGCTGAAAAAAGTAGCCGTTGCCACGGTGGAAATACTTAAACGGGCGGGAGTGGACTTCGGCATTCTCGGCGTGGAAGAAAACTGCTGCGGTGAGAGCATACGCAAGGCGGGTGATGAAGCTCTGTATAAACGCCTGGCAAAAGAGAATATCAAGACGTTTATCGATAACGGAGTGCATAAAATTCTTGTCTCCTCTCCTCATTGCTATCATACCTTTAAGAACGAATATCCCGCATTTAGCGTTAATTTTGAAGTGGTGCATATCACGCAGTACCTTTACGAGATTATCAGCGAGGGCAGGCTCGAACTGAAAGAAGAATACAAAAAGAGAATAACCTACCACGACCCCTGCTACCTGGGCAGGCATAACGGCATATTTGATGAACCCCGCGAGGTGCTGAAAAGAGTGCCCGGCCTTGAATTGGTCGAGATGCCGGACTCGCGGGAAAGCAGTCTCTGCTGCGGAGGCGGAGGAGGCAGGATATGGATGGACACGGCGAAAGGCGAAAGGTTCTCCGATCTCAGGCTGGAACAGGCTGCTGGAACAGGTGCCGGTGAGCTGGTCACCGCCTGCCCATACTGCATTACCAATTTCGAGGACAGCAGGCTATCCGTGGAGGGTGGTGAAGCGGTAATTATAAAGGACATCACGGAAATTATTCGTGATGTGATATAAGGATAGAAGTGGAAAATCAATCATTACTCAAAGACAGACTCCGGCAACTCCGAAAAAGCCTCGGCGACAGTGAATTCGGCGATGTAATGGTTGTCGGTGGGGGAATCAGCGGTATCCAGGCTTCTCTTGACCTGGCGGATTCCGGTTTCAGGGTTTACCTGGTCGATAAGTTACCGGCAATCGGCGGTCATATGGCGCAGCTTGACAAGACCTTCCCCACCAACGACTGCTCGATGTGAATACTCTCACCGAAACTGGTCGAGGTCGGCCGGCATCCAAATATAGAGGTACTGAGCTATACCGAAGTCGACAGCGTGGAAGGCGAAGCTGGTGACTTCCGGGTAGCCCTGTCAAAAAAACCCAGATATATTATCGAGGAAAAATGCCGGGGTTGCACCACCTGTGTCGAATGCTGTCCGGTCAGCTACCCCGACCCGTTTAACCAGGAAATATCGACCAACAAAGCCGTCCATATATACTATTCCCAGGCGATTCCGCTTGTAGCCTACATAGACGAGAACTGTCTCTACCTGAAAGAGAAGAAGTGCCGCAAGTGTGAGAGCGTCTGCGAGAACAATGCCATAGATTTCAGCCAGACGGTGGAGAAAATCAACCTGAGTGTGGGGGCGATAATCCTCGCTCCCGGCCTGGAGCCGTTTGACCCCGGAATAAGAGAGGATTATGGATACGGCAGGATTGCCAATGTGGTGACCAGCATGGACTACGAACGGTTGCTGTGCGCCACCGGACCCTACGAAGGCGAGATTCTCCGGGCATCAGATAAACGGCACCCGAAAAAGATTGCCTGGATACAGTGTGTAGGCTCCAGGCAGGTATTACCCGGCGGTAACAGCTACTGCTCGGCGGTATGCTGTACCTACACCCAGAAGCAGGTAATCGTAACCAAGGAGCATGACGCGGATATTGAGTGCACGGTGTTCCATAACGATGTCCGTTCTTACAGCAAGGACTTCGAGCGGTACTATGAAAGGGCGAAAAGCCTCCCCGGTGTCCGGTTTATCAGGAGCTACGTATCGCTGGGCGGAGAGATACCGGAAACCGGGAACGTGACCATACGGTATTCCACCGCTGATGAGGGGGTAAAAGAGGAAGAATTCGATATGGTGGTATTATCCGTCGGACTGAATCCTCCTGCCGATTATAACGACCTTTCGAGTAAATTCGATATCGAGCTTGAGTCTCACGGCTTCTGTGCCACCAATCCCGTTAATCCGGTGGAGACCTCCCGTCCGGGTATTTTTATCAGCGGAGCCTTCCAGGGTCCCGTGGATATACCGGAGTCGGTTTATTCCGCCAGTGGAGCAGGTTCCAGGTGCGGTGAACTGCTCGATTACCGGCGGGGAAAGCTGAGTACCGAGAGGACATATCCGCCGGAAAGGGATGTCTCCGGCGAAGAGCCGAGGGTCGGGGTATTCGTCTGCCACTGCGGGGCGAATATCGGAAGGGTTGTGGATGTCCCGTCGGTGGTCGAATATGCTCAGACCTTACCGGGTGTTGTCCATGCGCAGGAACAACTTTTTTCCTGCGCCACCAACTCCACCCAGGAGATAACGGATATCACGAAAGAAAAGGGGCTGAACCGCCTGGTAGTTGCCGCCTGCTCGCCGAGAACCCTGGAACCGCTGTTCCGTGACACCCTCCGGGAAGCCGGCATCAACCAGTATTACTTTGAATTCGCCAACATCAGGGAGCAATGCTCCTGGGTGCACTCCCGTGAACGGGAGGAAGCTACCCGTAAAGCGAAGGACATAGTACGGATGTCGGTGGCGAGGGCACGCTACCTCGAACCCCTGCAGGAATACGATTTACCGGTTACCAAGGCTGCGCTGGTGGTCGGCGGCGGTCTGGCAGGTATGACCTGCGCCCTCTCTATAGCCGGACAGGGCTATGAAGTGCACCTGCTGGAGAAAGAGACGGAACTCGGGGGAACGGCGAGGAGAGTTCACACCACTCTCGAAGGACTCGATGTTCAGAAATTACTGAGCGAGGTTATGAAAAAGGTGTACCGGAATCCCCTGATACACGTCTATACGAACGCCATAATCAGAGAAGCCGCGGGATACGTCGGCAATTTCGTAACCGAGGTTGGTTCCGAGCGGGGAATTACAGAGATAAAACACGGTGCAACCGTCATCGCTACCGGCGCCGACGTTTATACTCCCACCGAGTACCTCTACGGTCAAAACGAAAGAGTGTTGACTCACCTGGAGCTGGAGGAGAAAATCGCCGGAAGGGAGGAGAGCCTGGTAAACGCCGAAAGCCTGGTGATAATACAGTGTGTAGGCTGCAGGAACGAAGACCGTAACTACTGCAGCCGGGTATGCTGCAGCGAGGCGGTAAAGAACGCCCTGAGACTGAAGGAAATAAATCCGGAGATTGATATCTATATTCTATACAGAGACATGCGGACATACGGACTGAAAGAAGACTACTACCGGGAAGCGGCGGACAAAGAGGTAAAGTTCATCCGCTACGAGCCTGAAAATCCTCCGCAGGTCGAGAGTATTAACGAAGGCGACCGTGAAATCCTTAGAATAACCGTGCCTGACCCCGTTCTAAAGAAAATGGTTGCTATAGACGCCGATTACCTCGCCCTGTCGGCAGCCGTTATCCCTTCTGCCGGGACGGAAGAATTGGCGGGACTGTTCAGGCTGACGCTGGACCAGGACGGGTTTTTCAAAGAAGTCCACGTTAAACTGAGACCGGTGGAGTTTTCTACCGATGGCGTATATCTCTGCGGAATGGCACATTATCCCAAGCATATTACGGAAACGCTAAGTCAGGCGTACGGGGCTGCCGGACGGGTCATGACGCTTCTATCGAAGGATACGGTTACTGCATCCGGTTCCGTCTGCGAGGTCGATGAAAAGAGGTGTATCGGGTGTGGGGCCTGCAGCTCAGCCTGCACTTATGGCGCTATCGAGATACGGGAGACGAAGCAGGGACGGAAAGCATCGGTCAATCCGGTCCTCTGCAAGGGAGATGGTCTCTGTAATGCGAAATGTCCTACCGGGGCGATATCTCTTAAACATTATACAAACGAAGAAATGATGAGTCAGATTGACGCGGCATTCACTGAAGATATGGTGGTTAATAAGTGACTAATGTGAGGAGAAGAGAATGAGCACGGCACTGGACTTTACGCCGGCGATACTCGGTTTCGTCTGCCACTGGTGAGGGTATGGCGCTGCCGACATTGCTGGAGTTTCCAGACTGCAATATACAACCGAGACCAGGTTGATACGTGTAATGTGCACCGGGAGAGTAGAACTTGAGATGGTACTCAGGGCTTTTCTAAACGGTGCCGACGGCGTATTTATCGGTGGGTGCCGCTTAAGCGAGTGCAACTATACCACTCAGGGCAATTATGACGCCCGGAATATGGTTTTATTGTGTAAGAAAATCATGTCATACGCCGGGCTGAATCCTGACAGGCTGAGAATCGAGTTTATGACTTCCGGCGACGGTATCCTGTTTGCCGAGATAATGAATGACTTCGGCAGGCAGGTGAAAGTTGCAGGACCGCTTGGCGCGGGCGAAGGAATAGCCATGGATGAACTGAAATCCAGGCTCATTGAAATTATCAGGCTGGTGCCATATATCAAGATTAAGAGTAACGAAAAGCTGGGAATGCGTCCGGAGACACAGGAAGAATACGAGAGACTGTTTACGGACGAAGATGTAGACCGTCTCTTCGGTGAAATAGAATCATACTATATCGACCCTGAGAAGTGTCAGTCCTGCGGCATCTGTGCCAGAAAGTGCCCGGTAGAAGCCATCAGCGGGGCGAAAAAATCACCATATATCATAGACCAGGACAGGTGCATAAAGTGCGGGACCTGCCTTGAGTCATGTCCGCCCCGCTTCAGCGCCGTCAACAAACAGCTTTCACGGTTATTCGGCTAATCTACTTTTTGTTAACGCCAGGCGTCAATGCTGTAGACGGGTTGCATGCCCCACATACCGCGGATGGTAGCTGTTATCTCGTAGCATATTTCCTCATCGGAACCGCAGACTATAATGCAGCTCTCCTGTGGACTGTTGCCGCCAGCCGGCACCATATAGTCATCGGGTAGTTCCTTCCACGGTTTTCCGGACAGCGGTTCATTACCGAGCCAGCCGTTTGTGAAAAGGTCTACCCAGGAACGGTCACGATATTTCTTCAGAGGCTCGAAGCTCTTCTTCCAGATGTATTCCAGCACTTCGTCCTTGGACTTGAAGCCGATATCATAAAGGTGTTTTGCCATCTCGTGGACCATCACGAACGCTCGTCCACCTTCACGATCACCCACCCAGATATCGGGTAATATCCAGTCAAGCCAGTTATGCGGGCCGGGAACGCCTTTGACACCGAGTTTTCTTGCCATCCCGCCATGCCCGCTCTTCTGGAGGGCGCGGTAGCCGCCGGGCGAGAACTGGGCGCCGTTAAAGCCGCCTTCGGAGCCCATCACCATAACGACGCTTTCATCTTTCTTGAAACCGAACTCCTCGTTAAGTCCTTTCCAGCCGGGCGGCAGTTTGTCTGCACATTCGGCAAAGCAGAGTCCGACCCTGTTGATAGGACTGCCGATACTGCTCATCCGGCTGATACCGGGGACAGCGCCTCCAAGGTTGATAGCCATCAACTGGTAAGCACGGCCTATAGCCATGCCGGCGGGGTTGCCGGGTCCCATCATTCCGAGTCCGGTGTTGATGCCTATTTCCTTGACAACGGGACCGCTGAGGCACATCCACTGGTTGTTGAATACGGTTGTGCCGGTCTGTACTCCGGACTCGGCTATAGCGAGTACTACGGGAAGATGTTCCGGTTTGCATCCTGCCATAACGGCATTAATGGCTACCTTTTCAACTGTAGCGGTAAATGATCTCGGCTGAAACCGCACCACGTCGCCTTTATGCATGGACCTGTCAAACCTGCCTCCTCTATCAGACTGGTATGTTATAAGGTCTTCGGGTTTATGGCTGGTGCCTTTCAGCATCTCGGCTACGCGTTCTTCGGTGGGTATGATTATCGGAAGACCGTCGGTATAGACGGATATGGGTGCGTTGAGTGGTTCAGGGACAACCCTTGTCTGCTGGTAGAATTCCTGGGCTTCATCGAGAGTACCTTCAAACAGGACTCTATCCTGAGAAGGCGTATACATGCCGCTTTCCTTTTCTTTTTCGGTAAGAGGTTTGGTAAGCAGTTCAAGCATAGGTTCTATCCACTGCTCCACGTCCTCCGGTCCGGGGGTGGTACGTGAAGCGGGAATATACCTGATATTGGGGACTCCTGCGGTCAGAGCTTCCTGCTTGACCATCTCGTGCTGGTCATCAAAATCGATAAGTGCTGTGGGTATTCCGGCTTTTTCAAGCTTGGCCAGGTAGGGCAACTGCCCCCATACGGCACCGCTTCACCAGCAGACCCCGAGGATGACCGCATCGGTTGTTTTCATTTCTTCTTCGGTCAGGTAAACAGGCATCGGCATGTAGGACTTTTTCTGAGTCCAGTTCACGCTCGGATAATCAGCTTTCAACTTTTTATCCAGGGCTATGGTGATATCCGGCTCTCCTGTGATACTGAAGTGGATTGTTTTACCGTCGAGTTTGTCGAGGCGGGGCGCCAGCGGATAAGTTTCCACCGACGACTCTATCCCGACAGGACTAAGACATTTGTACACCTTATCTTTGTCTGCCATTTTCCCTCTCCAATCTTTTTACTGAGAATGAAGTGTATTTCACCACCAGGATATTTGTCAAATTTTAATAATGAATAAAACAGAAATAGTCTCGTCGAACAATCGGGAGGAGAGGATTATGCAGCTTATAATTCTTGTTATTCACTCAACATAGGTGAATCGACCCATATCCCTGATACGTACATCTCGCCTGAAATTTCTCTGAGGATAATTTTAACTTCAACATCTTCTGGCTCAAGGGTATATCTTGCTTTGTAGTAGACGATAAGCGAATCAGCCTCGGTCTCTGCCTTCCAGAATTCCTTGGAGACGTAGTCGCCGATTTTTGCTTTTATCATGGTGTTGGTCGTCTGGAATGAGTACTCGGTTATGGAGCCTTTCATCGTGTCGTCGAAAAATGTACAGTATGATGTATAGTCACCGGCATTTGCTGCTCTCAGCATTTCCTCTACAATAGGGTCGGCATATTCCCGCACCTTATCGACATTGAGTTCGATTTTATTGTTACAGCCGATGACAGCGGTCTGCAGACTGAGTATGATAGCAACTCCTGAGGCTACCAGGAATATGTTCTTTCGCACTAAATGTCTCCTTGCTATTTGTATTGTTTACATAATGCGTTTGAGCCTGGGATTAGAAGTAATGCCGGGAGTCCTGCCACGTTTGGCGATTGGTTTACCATCGACCTCGTGAAGGTCGGCCGTGAAGTCGATAGGGCTGGCACTGCTGATGTAGCTGCCGATTCCGAATCCGTCAACGGGGGCACCGGCTTCAAGAAAGCGGGTGATGCTTTCCGGATTAACACCGCCGCTGACAAAGATGCTTACGTGACTGAAACCCGCTGTATCAAGCCTGGTTCTTACTTTTTTCACGAGTTCGGGAGTTACGCCTCCCAGTTCAGCAGGGGTGTCCAGCCTGACACTGTCAAGTTTATCTCCCATGGCTTCAGCTACACGTAGACTCTCCTCAGCCTCGTCCATGAAAGTGTCAACCAGAGATATCCGGGGTATATCGGACGACATGTGCTTATTAAAAGATAGAGTAGCGTCAACGGTATCTCCCATAATCAATATCAGGGCATGAGGCATGGTCCCCGAGGGTTTGATACCTGCCAGTCGGGCGCCGGCGGTACTTGAACAGCCAGTGCAGCCACCGATTATGGCGGAATAGTCCATAAGGGCAGCAACACGGGGATGAACGTGGCGGGCACCGAAGCTGACGACGGGAATTCCCCGGGCAGCTTCGACACATTGTCTGGCGGCTGTGGCCCAGCCGCTGCAGTGGGCAAGTATTCCATCTATAGCCGTCTCATACAGCCCGTAGCTCCGATAGGGCGCTGTTATCCGGAGTGCCACCTCTTTGGTGTCCATGGTATCGCCCTCTTCGAGAGCCCAGACTTCATAATCGCCCCCGGTAAGGACTCGTGCCAGGAGTGTTTTTACCTCTGCCATACCGCAGAGAATACCAGCCTGCCTGGGAAAGAACTCCATGGTGGCTGCGGGTTTGAGTCCTTCTTTCTTTAGTATATCGAGGGTATGGGCAAAGTAAACATCAGCCGTCTCTCCACTCAGGACGTCTTCGGCGGGTTCAATTTCAGGTAGTTTCATCTACTGTCCTTTACTGGCGGTAAGTCTGGCTCCGAGTACTTTTTCCATGTGCTCCAGAGCAAAACGATGGGCTTCCTCGTCCGGGGAAGCGACGCAGTCGACGGGCACTTCAACCTCGTAATCACGGTTCCGGGCGTCCGCCGTGGTGTGCATGACGCAGATGTTCGTCAGCACCCCGCAGATAATCAACTTCTCCGGGTTAAGTGCTTTCAGTTTTTCTTCAAGTGAGGTACCGAAAAAGCCGCTATAGCGTTTCTTGGGAATTACCTCTCCGGGATACACGGCTAGCTCGGGAATAACCTCTACCTCGGCGGTGCCCTCGATGCAGTGGGGAGGGAACATCCTGAACTCGAGGTCGTCCGGTTCATGGTGGTCGCAGATAAAGAATATTCTGGACCCCTGTTCTATCTCGCGTTCAAGGAGAACCTGAATATTAGGGATTATCCGGCGGCAGTCTTCCCCGATGTAAAGGGGGTAGCCTTCTTCGAGAAAACCCCTGAGCATATCCACTACCAGTACTGCATTACTCATAATTTATAATTAATTCTCTTTGCTTAACCGATGACCACTCTTTCTTTACCCTTCTGCTTTGTCACCTCACCGATGATTATAGCTTCAGGTAAGGCTTCGGTAAGCTTACCAGTATTCTCCGCAGAGCAGACAACGACCATCCCGATGCCCATATTGAATACCCTGAACATCTCCTGGCGGTCCACGTTGCCCCGCTCCTGGATGAGTTGGAAGATGGGTGGTACCGTCCAGGCGCTTGAGTCGAATCGGGCTGCCGTGCCATCGGGCAGAACCCTGGGGACATTTTCGATGAGACCGCCGCCGGTAATATGAGCCATGCCTTTTATCATTAGCAGCAGCGGTTTCAGCCGGTTGTAGTAGCAGCGGTGCGGCTCCAGCAGCTCCTCGCCTAGATTCCTTCCCAGCTCCGGGTAATGAGTTTCAAGAGCCTGCCGCGTTTCGCCGAAAATCTTGCGTACCAGCGTATATCCGTTTGTGTGGAGTCCGCTTGAGGGCAGACCAAGCAAGGTATCGCCGGCGACTATAGTACCGCCGTCAATAACCCTGCTTTTTTCCACAACGCCAATGATGAATCCTACCAGGTCATAGTCTGTTCCGGTATACACGTCAGGCATTTCGGCTATTTCACCACCGATAAGAACACAGCCGACCTCGCGGCAGGCACCGGCAAGTCCCTCGACGATAACTGCCGTTTTCTCAGGCACCAGTTTGCCGATGCCGATATAATCAAGGAAAAACAGCGGCTCGGCACCGCAGGTGAATATATCGTTTACGCAGTGGTTGACAATATCAATCCCGACCGAATTATATATATCCATCGCTACGGCTATTTTCAGCTTGGTACCGACCCCGTCGACGCTGGATATGAGGATGGGTTCTTTGTATCCCCTGAACTCATACATCCCGCCGAAGAAACCGACACCGCTCAAGACTTCCGGGCGGAGTGTGGATTTGGCAAGTTGACTGATACGTTTTATGGCTTCGTTCTTGGCATCGATGTTCACCCCGGCTTTTGCGTAAGTCTCTTTAGTCACTCTACCTCCATGCAAATATTACTTACTTTTTTCCGAACATTTTTTTCAGCTTACGATAGCCGCTCGTGATTGAACTATCGTCAACTGCTATCATCTCGCCACCGCACCGGGCATAGGACTCGCAGGGAAAAACGCCTCTGGGTTCCTCCCCTCTGGCTCTGACCGATGCCCGCCACGCCTCCATTCCCTCGAGCGCCAGCTCTATTTCGTACGGTTCCGTTAACTCCCTGCCACACCTGTCACATACCAGCTTTATCATTTTCTCTGTTTATACCTGCTTTCTCGTCTCCTAATACCTCTTTCTTTTCCAGCCGGCTGCTGCCAGCGGTGCGACTGCCAGCCAGAGCGTGATGTTTATCAGCATTGCCGTGACGTAGTTGATACCTTCAAGTCCGAGTTTGGGGGCGGTAACACTCCAGAGAGCCATCAGTATAAGCGAACTTAAGAAGAAACCGGGAATTGCGCTCAGTATTGAGAAATACCCGAACATGTCATCCCTCCTTATAATATCTGTTTACAAAACGTTTCATCCTTGACAGGGCTTCTTCGATATCTGCCAGTGAAGTGGCATAACAGCAGCGTACGTATCCTTCACCGTACTGTCCGAAAGCCGAACCGGGGACTACCGCCACCTTTTGTTCGGTAAGTAATTTCTCGGCGAACTCCTCGGAGGTCATGCCGGTACACTGTATCGAAGGGAAGGCGTAGAATGCTCCTTTAGGCTCGAAACAGGAAAGTCCGATATCGGTCAGTCCTTTGACGATGAATATACGCCGTCTGTTATAATCGTCTACCATTTCGGCAACGCTGTCATCGCCGGATTTCAGGGCTTCGAGAGCGGCGACCTGGGACATCGTGGGAGCGCACATCATGGTGTACTGGTGGATTTTGGTAATAGCGGCGATGATTTCTGCCGGGGCTGCCGCGTATCCAATCCGCCAGCCGGTCATGGCATAAGCTTTGGAAAATCCCCCCAGAATAACGGAGTTTGCTTTCATCCCGGGCAGAGACGCAAAACAGGTGTGTTCCTCACCATAGACCAGCTTGGCGTAAATCTCGTCGGATATCACCAGCAGGTGGTTGTGCAGGGCTACTTCCGCTATCTGCATTAGTTGTTCCTTACTCAATACGGCTCCGGTAGGATTTGCCGGGTAACCGATGAGAATGATTTTTGTTTTATCGGTGATATATCTCTCGATATCGGTGGCTTTAATTTCAAAGTTATTCTCCTCGGTGGTGGGTACCTTGACCGGTATACCGCCGGCCATAATTACACATGGGTCATAGGCAACGTAACAGGGGTCCGGCATAATGACCTCGTCACCGGGATTCAGAATGGCTCTCATAGATAGGTCCAGGGCTTCGCTGGAGCCGACCGTAATCAGGATTTCGTCATCGGGGTCGTACTCCACGTCATAGTCGGCTTTCAGCTGGCGGGACAGTGCCTCCCGCAATTCGGGAATTCCGGAATTGGAGGTGTACATCGTATAACCCTTTTCGAGGGACTTGATAGCCGCCTCGCTGATATGCCAGGGAGTCGAGTAATCAGGCTCTCCAACTCCAAGAGAGATAACGCCTTCAGTAGAAGCAAGCAGGTCAAAGAACCTCCGTATCCCGGAAGGGGATAGCTGGTTTGTCCTCTCGGATACGGGGTATTTCCTGAGTTTGCTTACGGGATTATCTGGCATGAATAACTCCTTATTATTTAAGCGCGGATGTTAAAGGATTACCGGCTGCCTTTTGACCTCTTCTTTCTCTTCGATTATTTCGCCGTCTTCTTTATATCGCTTGAGCACGAACTGGGTGACCGTAGCCTGGACTCCTTCTATATGCGAAAGCTTCTGGGATACGAAATCGGCAATCTCATGGTTGGTCTTGCCTGTTACCAGGACAAACAGGTCGTAGGTGCCGGATACCAGGTATACGGTATGGGTTTGCGGGAAGCGGTAGATACGCTCGGCTACGGAGTCAAAACCGACATCCTTCTCCGGGGTCAATTTTACTTCTATCAACGCCCATACACGCTCATTTTCAACTTTGTCCCAGTTGATAATCGTTTTGTATTTAAGGATAGTCCGGTCTTTTTCAGCCTGCTTGATGGACTTTGATACCTCGGTGGCGGGTGTGCCGGTTATGGTCGATATCTTCTTAGCAGTAATACGGGCGTCGTTCTCAAGTATTTTCAGGATTTCTTTGTCCATTCGTTAATCTCCATCTGGCTCGGTGAGCAACCAGTGCTGTTCTGTCTCATTATAGCAGAGTTGGAATGATTTGTTATCAACAGTACGGACACGAAAGAGCCTTTTTCCCGGTTCAAGCCACCTCTTTTCTATCTCTTCAATCTCGTATTTTTTATCCCGCCATAGAAAGGATACCGGTCTTTCGGCATAGGTATAACCTGAGTAGCAGGTAACTTCAGTCTTCTCCGGTTTCACGGGTTTGTTCTCCGTTTTCTGTCTTTCTCCATCGAATCCAGAGCACTGCACCTGTCAGCAGTGCTGCCAGAACGGCAACGTAGATTTCTGTCTGGAGGGTAGTCATATAGCCTGCTGCGAAGATAATAACGCCGTAGTTTATAATGGTATGAAGGAGTGCAGCCAGGAGGTAGAACTGCCATCCCTTTCCTCTGGCGAGTCCCCAGCCGGCTAGGGCGGAAACCGCAATATGGAAAGCAATGGTGAAGAACCTTTCCCAGAAACCTGCCAGCATTATCAGCCCGCCGGTCTGGACGTATCCCCATGTCCAGCCGCCGGCCAGAATGAGATTGTGTGAATATACTGCTTCGAAGATACCGAGACCAAGTCCGGCTACAGCCCCGATGAAAAGTCCATCCCTCGGCGAAAGTGACCTTCCACGGCGCAGCCAGAGGAAAACAACGGGCGCCAGCTTTGATGCTTCCTGGAGTATTCCGCTGATAAGCACCTGGGGTATGCCGACAAGCAGCAGCCAGCGTGTCAGGACTTCCTGGCTCCAGATGTCAGTCAGTCTTCCGCCGACCCAGAGCTGAGCGGGGACCTGAATAAAACTTACAACGAGCCAGCCCAGGAAAGCACTCGTTGCCAGTACTCCCCATGCCCAGGGCTTTTTCAGTATGGGTGTCCAGTACGGTAAGAACCAGATAGCGCCGAATAATACAGCCAGTCCGATTGACAGGAGCACCTGGTTCCACAGGATACCCGGATAAACGAACCCGGAAACAAAGAAATCAACCGCAGTATTCCACATGGTATACTTCTTTCGCCCCGGTTTATCGGGACTAATTTATTCATATAACCCTGTCTTCTCTTTTCGCCTTAGCGTCAAGTGCCAGACCTATCAGCAAGCCGATGACGGTGCCAATTGCCGTTCCGATACCTGAATTGTCCATTATCGCTCCGGCAGCCGCGCCGATGACAACGCCGATGCCGCTCCAGAGTCCGACATAGTACCCTTTGGTGACGAATTTATGCTGTTTCTGAAGGTGCTTTGTCAAATCTTCTATTGTCTTGAAATAGCTTTTGCTTGTTTCTTTATCGGATAGCTGTATCATATTCCCCATGTCCTGGACAAGATTTGTAATGACCTCTTTATTAGACTGACACTCATCGCAGGTGTAGGAAAGTGTATCCACTCTTCTGGCAATCCGCAGGAGCATATCCAGCTTATATTTCTTATAAACATTCTTGCTCAGACTGTCAGAGAGTGAGCGTATTTCCGTGACTAAACGCCTGTACCATTCACTCTGGTCTTCAAGTTCTACAAGTTCATTCAGTATTTTCGATGTAATATGCCTGACCCCCCTTTGCGTTATGAAACTGCTGCGGACTAAATACGATGACACTATCTGGTTATTGCGAATATCCTGGTGAGTTCCATGCCGTCATAATGTCCGGATACCTGGTTAACGATATTATATCTCCATTTTTCCAGTGTGTCATTAAGCCAGTTAAACCACTTATCTGTCTGGGTTTCATCCATAATTATTAGAGAGGGAGTCCTGGATTATTCTCCTTTATAACTCCGGCTTTTTCTTGTGCCAGTCGGTAGCCTGCTGGTAAGCGTGGCTGAT
>CAZBAN010000022.1:20407-32981 GCA_964489895.1 uncultured Dehalococcoidales bacterium | reverse complement strand
TATAGACAATGCGAAGCCGGAAAACCTCAAGGTTATGGTTGATTTTACCAAAGAGTACGGTGTGTATAACTGAGACTCTTGATGCTTTGCATTATCACGATAAATGATGTTATTATTCCATCCAAAGATATGTATAAAATAGCCCTGGTAAATCCTCCCCAGTTTACAGAATACCCTCAGCCCCCCATGGGACTCCTTCAGTTAGCTGCTGTTCTTGAATCCAAAGGCTATCGGGTTTCTATTATAGATGCCAATGCCCTGAAACTTCAGCCCCGGGACGTTGTGCCACTTCTGGGAGATACCGATGTCGTGGGACTTACGGCGATGACGCCCACCATAAGCCGGGCAATAGAAATTGCCCGGTATATAAAGGGTGCCAGACCGGAAATACCTCTGATACTCGGGGGAAGCCATGCTACTTTGCTGCCCGGAGAAACTCTGACTGCCGCTCCCGAAATAGACGTAATAGTAAGGGGAGAGGGAGAGGAGACAATCGTTGAGCTGCTGACCGCCCTGGAAAACAAACAATCACTGGGTGAGATTCAGGGTATCACCTACAGCGAAAATGGCAAAACGGTAGATAATCCGTTGAGGTCATCAATGATTGAGCTGGACTCTCTACCCTTTCTCGCCTATCACCTGCTCCATCCCGGATTATACAGACCGCACCCTCCGCACGGACGGGCTTTACCCTTTGCCGTGATGATTACCAGTCGCGGCTGCCCCTATAAGTGCGCCTACTGCTCGAAACCCGTCTTCGGTAAGAAGTTCAGAGCGCAAAGTCCGGAGAGGGTGGTTGACGAGATTGCCTATCTACAGGAAAAACGCGGCATTAAAGAGCTTGCTTTCTACGATGATGTCTTCACGATGGATAAAAAACGGGCTTACGCTGTAGCCGAAGAGATATTGAAAAGGGGGGTGAAAATAATCTGGTCCTGCGAGACCCGGGTCAATCTGGTTGACAGGGAGCTGCTGCGGCACATGAAACAGGCTGGCTGCTACTCCGTTTCCTACGGCATAGAGTCCGGCTCGCAGGAGATACTGGATACCATTGATAAAGATATCACGCTGGAGCAAGTCGAGGAGGCGGTAAGGTTCACCAGAGAGGCTGGACTTCATGTCATCGGCTATTTCATGGTCGGCTCTCCCGGTGAAACTCCAGCGACTATCAGGCAGACGGTTGGTCTTGCCAGGAAATTGAAGCTCGATTTTGCCCAGTTCTCCATTACCACTCCCTTTCCCGGCACAAAATTTTACGAAATGTACCTGGAAGGGGGCGGGGATAGCAATATTCCCTGGGAGGACTATATCTACGCCGGTTCCGGAGGAAGTGGTGCTCCCGTGTTCGAGAGTCCGTCGCTCAGGAGAGATGATATCTTTAACTGGGTAAAGCGCGCCTACAGGGAATTTTATCTGCGTCCCTCCTATATATGGCGGCGGTTGCGGCGTACCACTTCGATAGGGGACTTAAAGGTGAACCTTAGCGGACTATCAATGCTTCTCAGCAGTGTAAAAAGTTCGCGTACGGGGCAATGATGAATATCCTGTTCATCCATGAAGTCGACTGGTTGAAAAAGGTGGTATTCGATATTCATACCCTTGCCGAGTCTCTGTCGCTGCGGGGGCATAAGGTATATGCCATTGATTACGAAAATACCTGGCGTCACAATAGTATTTACGATATCGGGACTCTCAGGACCCGCGAGTTTGACGGCATCTCGCGGGCGTTCGAAGACTCCTCCGTGTCTCTGAGAAGACCTGGCTATATCAAGATAAGCGGTCTGAGCCGCCTGTCGGCTGCCTTAACTCATTACCTGGAAATCAGGCGGACGGTAAAGGAGAAGAAGATAGACGCCATCGTCCTTTACAGCGTCCCCACAAACGGACTGCAGACCCTATCGGTAGCCAGAAAAGCCGATATCCCGGTCCTGTTCCGGTCAATAGATGTGCTGAACCAGATGGTGCCGGTACCGGCATTACGCTCAATTACAAGGTTTTTGGAGAAAAAGGTCTATGCCAGCGCCGACATGATACTGTCGCTTACTCCTGGGCTCACCAAGTATGTGACAGCCCTGGGTGCCGATGAAAACAAAGTCAGGCTGCTCCTGATGCCTGTTGATACCGGGATGTTTCACCCCGGTATTCCTGCCGCCGACGTCCGCCGGAAGTGGGGATTTGCCGACGATGATAGAGTCGTTCTCTTCATGGGCACTCTGTTCGATTTCAGCGGACTCGAAGATATTCTTCCCCTGTTTCACCGGGTTGTTGAGGTGATTCCGTCGGTAAAGCTGCTGATTGTGGGTGATGGCCCGAAGCGTGCCGAACTGGAAGAAATGATTGCCGGACTGAATTTAGGGGACAGCGTTATTATCACGGGATTCGAGCCTTACGAGACGATGCCTCAGTACATAAATCTTGCTTCAGTCTGTATTAATACTTTCCGTGTTACGGATGCCACACGGGATATCTTTCCCGGTAAGACGGTGCAGTTCCTGGCTTGCGGCAAGCCCCTGGTGGCTACCGCTCTGCCCGGCATGGTAGCGGTGGCTGCCGGTGAGGAAGAAGGGATAGTCTACGCGGACAGCCCTGACGAAATGATAAACGGGATAGTCTCGCTGCTCGGTGAGCCTGAAAAGACTAAAAGATTGGGGCAGGCGGGACTTGAATATGTTAAGCGTAGCCACAGCTATGACGTTATCGCCCACCAGCTTGAAGAGTATATTACCGAAGCAATAAAAGGCTTCCGTTCTTAAGTGATATTGACCATACCTTTAGTCTGCTAAAAAATAACCCTGTCACCTCAAGGTGTAATTAAGTCCGATTAATTATCTGTTTAGGGTCTTGGCCCTGGTTGATTAGGGGGTGTTAGTTAGCTTCGGTCGGGATGAGCAAGTCTGGTTTTAATGATTAAAAACCTGTTACAGCAGACCATGAGAGTTCAACAGCTTCACAGGTGAAATCAGGTGTTTCTTTAGCCAGCTTTTTGCGCCTTTATCGCCCATCGCCAGCCCGACTAATTCAGTGAAATAAAACACCGGCATCCGGTCAATACCAGAACTCTGCCTGCCGTCTACATTCATCTGGCAAAGAGGGCAGGCGGCGACCATGGCTTCCGCTCCTGCTGCTCGTGCCATATCGACAAGCTCTCCCACCAGCCTGATAACTATATCTCTCTTGGTAAGGGCAAGGCTGCCGCCGCAGCAGTCAACCTTTCCCGACCAGTCGATTGCTTCCGCACCCAGCGCCGTCATCAGGTCGTCCATGGACTGCGGATTCTCCGGGTCGTCGAAGGCGACTACCTCCGGCGGGCGTACCAGGAAACAGCCGTAATAGCAGGCAAGCTTAAGACCGGTCAGGGGCTTGGTTACCTTCTCTTTTATCGCCTCGATACCGATATCGTTGACAATTATATCGAGCAGATGCCTGACATCATGTTTGGCTTCATAGGGCATGCCGACCGCCTCGACCACCTGCTTTTTCAAATCAGGCTTTTCCATCACCTCGTGCCGGGTGTGTTTCAGCCGCACGTAGCAGGCGGGGCAGGCGGCGGCGATATCAAGTCCCTGCTTCTCGGCGATAGCCAGGTTCCGCCCGACAATGGCATGGTTCAGCAGGTAGCTGGTGCTATGGCCGGATGAAGCGCCGCAGCAGTTCCAGTCCTCCAGTTCTTCAAGCTCTATTCCAAGTCGCTCGCATACCGCCTTCACAGAAAGGTCATATTCTTTTGCCAGCGCCGCTTCAAGGCTGCATCCAGGGTAGTAAGCGTACTTCAATCCCTTTCTCCTCCCGCAACGCTTCCAATTTTATTGAAAATTTCCTTCATCTGCTTTGTGCCTTTAATTCTGGAAGGAAAGAAAGGCAGCTTGCCTTTCATTATCATCTTGATGCCCAGTCCGAGGTCGCCGAAGAAGTCCTTTGTCTTAAGCATCAGGTAAAGAATCAGGCCAAGCTCGTACTGCTTGCCGAATATTTTTATAGGGTACAGGAAAGCCTTATGAAATACAGGGATAACCCTTTCCTTACCCTTCACATTCTCGTTGATTGCTATCTCCCGCAGGGTATCCATCACCCTGAGTATGTCGATTTCGTTGGGGCATCTTGCGACACAGGTCTCACAGCCGAGGCACAGCCATATACCGGCACTGTTCAGCACCTTTTCCTTCAGACCGAGCTGTACCATCCTGATTATCTGGTCAGGATAGTAATCCATCTCCGGAGATACCGGGCACCCCAGACTGCAGGTAAAGCACTGGTAGCATCGGTCGAGTGCTTCTCCACTTACCTGTTTTACCTGCTTTGAGAAGGCATTGTCCACCGGAACGACGCCGGAACCGTCAACTATCCGGATACTACTCATATCCTACCTCCGGTAGCTCGTCCTCCCTGAAGGTAGACAGGGGGAGTTCCTCATCGAGGCTCCGCCCGGGAACGTAATCGAACACTTTCTGCACCCTGTCGCCGACCATCCGGAAGATAGCGAACACGGGGACGTCATTGGGACAGGCTTCCTGGCACAACCCGCATCCCACGCATGAGCTTGCCATGTGGTTAAGGCGGGTCAGGTGGAACAGCAGCGTGTCGGCAGGCATCCTCAGGGCGTCTTTCCGGGACGCCATATCAAGGTACTTGTCGGCGCCCCACTCGAAGGTGGGCGAGTCGAAGAGGCACTCGCGGCAGTAACATATCGGGCAGACGTCCCGGCAGTTATGGCAGTTGATACACCGGGCAAAGGCGGGCAGAAGTTTCTCTACCCCGCTTATCTCCGCACCGGTACGCTCGAAAAGTTCATCCCGCTTTTTTATTCTCCCGGCGACAAGCTCATCGATAGCGGTCTTTCTTTTCGCGCTGTCACCGCCCTCCGCAAGCTCCAGAGCCTCCAGAACCTTCTCACCTTCATCCGACGGGGCTTCGACGATAATACCCTTATCAAGGTCCATACCTATCAGACCGATTACTATGTCAGCCACCATCGGGTAAGGATACTCACAGACCTGACAGGCTTCTCTTAGCAGGATATCCTCTTTTCCTTCCTTTATGAGTTCCAGAGTGCGTTGAGTAGGCGACTGACCTTCTTCAACGAGTTTGCTATATTCGTTTATAGAGTAGGTGCCGAAGCAGTCTATCCCTATGAGGAGAAGGTTTTGCGGGTCAATCTGCTTCAGCTTTATCAGTTCAACCACCGCTCTTAACTCGCATGGTCTTAAGACCACTCCAATCTTCCTGGTGCTGGCTTCAAATCTGGTTATGGCGGAAACGATACGGGCGGAGTTGACCGGGAGCACCGGCGCCAGAGGATTGGCGGACTCCAGCTTGTCGGCGCCGGTGACAAGCGTCTGCACGGCATTGTTAGCCGAAGGAAGCTCGAAAGGGACCAGCAGAGCATCAACCAGTCCTTTTTCAAGCAAGTCCTTCAGGAAATGCTTTACAGCCTCTACAACTCCACCCTCGCTTATCTCAATAAGAGCGGTACGCACTTTCTTCTCCCCTCTAGACGGGCCACTGGTTTTTCAGCGGGTTCGGCCCTTTCTTTTTCATCTCATCGGTGATTTCCTTCATCGTTTCGGCGAATTTCGCTCCCTCGGAAGCGCTTATCCACCTCAGCCAGACGCGGTCATCGTCGAGTCCCAGAGTATTGAGGATTGTCTTTAACGCGGTAATTCTCCGCCGTGTCTTATAATTACCTGATACATAATGGCAGTCACCGGGGGCGCAGCCTCCGACAATGACGGCGTCAGCCCCGGTAAGCAGAGCCCTCAGTATATACACCGGGTCAACCGAGCTGCTGCACATCGTCCTTATTGCCCGGACGTTGGCGGGATACTTCATCCTGCTGGTGCCGGCTAAATCGGCAGCGGTGGAAGTACACCAGTTACAGAAAAATCCCAGTATAACCGGCTCAAATTCATCGCTCATTTTCTAACCCCCTCTTCATACTCCGGCATCAACCATTGATAATAACTGCTTCTGGGTAAACCTTCTCAGCTTCGACGCACCGCTGGGACAGGCGGCAACACAGGCGCCACACCCGTGGCACAGCGCTTCTCTCACCACCACCACGCCTTTGTCATTATCCTTAATGCGCGCTCCGTAAGGACATGCCTGCACACAGATTTCACAGCCGGTACACCAGCGTTCATTGACCTCGGCGACCACAGCCGAGGGATGCAACTGCTCGCGGCTGAGCAAAACCACCGCTCTCTGCGCCGCTGCCTGAGCATCGGTTAAAACCTCCGCTGTGTTCCGCGGAGCGAGAGCCATCCCGCAGGCGTAGATACCTTCTTTGTTGAAGTCCACGGGACGGAATTTAACTTCCGCTTCTTTGAAAAATCCTTCCTCAGTCAAATCGAGACCGAGCAAACGAGCCAGTTCTTCGTTGCCTTCCTGCGGCAGGACCGCCGGGCTGAGCGCCACTATATCGGGCTCCAGTATGAATTTTTCTCCCAGTACCGGCTCTACGAACTCAACCTTCAGGGTCTCAACTTCCAGCTTGACCTCCGGCTCTTTGCCGGGCTCATATCGCACGAATATCACCCCTGCCTCCCTGGCACGGGTATAGTACTCCTCCATAAAACCGTAACTCATCAAATCACGATAGAGAACGTATATCTGGACTTCTGGATTCAGTTCCTTCAGTCTGAGGGCGTTCTTCAACGCCTGACCGCAGCAAATACGACTGCAATAGGGTCTTTCTTCGTTCCTCGACCCCACGCACTGGACCATTACCACCGTTCCGGCATCCAGTCCGCCGGACTCCAGTTTTTTCTCAAGCTCGTTCTGCGTCATAACGCGGTCGTTCTGACCGTACAGGTATTCTTCAGGCTTGTATTCCCTGCCGCCGGTGGCAACGATAACCGCACCTACCTGAAGGGCGACCTCTTCATTCCTGCCGCTGAGGACTAAATCGAAACTGCCGGCGTAGCCTTCGAACTGTACTACCTCAGATTCGGTATAGACATGAATCAAGGGGCTGGCTTCCACTTCCCGGATAAGCCTGCCGAGTAGTTCCTGCGGGTCGTTGCCCTCCAGAGTGCGGTATATATGTCTCAGGTTGCCGCCCAGCTCGGAGGTCTTTTCTACCAGATGTACTTCATAGCCCTGTCCGGCAATGTGGAGGGCGGAGGTCAGACCGCCGAGACCGCCTCCAATAACCAGAGCCGCGGTCTTCACGGCACTCGACGAAGCGGTCGAGTCTTTCTGGAGTCTCGCCCTTTCCACAGCCATAGAAATCAGGCTTTTTGACTTGGCGGTTGCCGCTTCCGGCTGCTCTCTGTGTACCCAGGCGACTCCTTCTCTGAGATTTACAAACTGAGTGAAGTACCTGCCCATACCGGCTTCCCGCATGGCGCTTTCAACAACGCCGCCGCAGATAGAGGAAGAGCAGGCAGCAAAAATAATACGGTTAGCTTCCGAATTTTTTACCCCGTCTATAACCTTTTTCAGGCTGTCTCTCTGGCAGAGGTAAGGGGTTTCAGTAACGTAAACGACCCCCGGCAGTTCTTTGGAGAACTCGACAAGTTCTTTTGTGTCAACTACCTGGCTGATTTCTCCGCCGCACTCGCACACGATTACGGCAATACCCGGCTCTTCTCCGGTCGGTACGCCATCATTAAACTGCTCCGGTACCGGCTGAGCACTTACCGGAGAAAGCAGACCGGAGACCTGGCAGGCAGCAGCGCCGGCTTCAATAAGAGTATCGGCTATATCTTTCGGCGAGGAGGTCGAACCGCAGACATAGACCCCTTTCCGGCTTGTTTCAACGGGCGTAAACTCCTCCGTACGGCAGAATCCCCACTTATCCAGCTCCACTCCCAGCATCCCGGCAAGTTCGGTGAACTTCTGCGGCGGCACCTGCCCCACCGATAACACCACCATCTCAAACCGGTGCTTTTCCGGTTTCCCGTCCTCCGCCCTGGCAATAAGGAGTATATCTCCTGTCTGTGGGTCCTGCCTGATTACCGGCACGCGGCACCTTATGAAATTGACGCCGTACTTATCTTTTGCTTCCAGGTAGTACTTATAACCGTCCTTACCGAACGCCCTGATATCCATATAGAAAATACTGACTTCGATATCGGGGTCAGCCTGTCTGGCGAGGATAGCTTCTTTAATAGCGTACATACAGCAGGCAGAAGAACAATAATTACGCTTCAACTCGCGGGAGCCCACGCACTGCAGGAAAGCCAGTGAGGAGGGAGTTTTCTCATCGGAGGGGCGTACCAGCTTTCCCTGCCAGGGCCCGCTGGGACTGAGTATCCTCTCAAATTCGATATTCGTTACCACGTTTTTATATCGTTGATAGCCGTACTGGGTGGTGAGTTTGGCATTGAACTCTTCAAAACCGGTGGACAGGACAATAGCCCCGGCCTTTATTTCTCTAATATCATCTTCTACATCAAGGTCTATCGCCCCGGTAGGACATTTCTCGACACAGGCGCCGCACCTGGTGCATGTATCCCAGTCGATAAGGTAGGCATTGGCAGAAACCAGCGGGTGACGGATATATATAGCCTTACGCATATCCAGACCCTGATTGAACTCGCTCGGCGTCTCAACGGGGCAGACCTCGACGCACAAACCGCACCCCGAGCATAAATCGCGGTTTACACCGGTCGGTCTGCTTCTCAGCGTGACGGAGAAATTACCCGCCTTACCTTTAACCTTTTCGACTTCTGTAAGGGGTAAAAATTCGATATTGGGATGGTTCAAGCCCCGGCGAAGGCAGAACTGGGCAGATTCATCTCCGACCATAATCGGCAGCATCTTGCACAATCCGCAGTGGCTGTCGGGAAACCACTTGTCCATCTGGAGGATTGTCCCCCCGATATCAGGACTGCGGTCGCAGAGATATACCTTTATGCCGGACTCGGCTAAATCGAGGGCGGCTTTGATTCCCCCCACGCCGGCGCCGATAATAAGTGCCGTCTTCTCTTTGTTTCTTGTGCCCATGTTCTCTATTTATATTCGCGGGTAGCTACATCAACCTTTTCGAAAAACTGCTTTGGTGTCCAGTTCCTGTGCTTTATTGCCTTCGACGGGCAGGTTACAGCACAGGCTCCGCAGCCTTTACACAGCGCCTCGTTCACCTTGGCGATATTGCTTTTCTCATCTATTTCAATCGCTCTGTAAGGGCATACTGAAACGCACAGTCCGCAGCCGTTACACACCTCTTCGTCAACATACGATGTAGCCGCCTCTACCTCCACTTTACCCTTGCTTATCATCGCCAGCACCCGCGCCGCAGCAGCCGAAGCCTGCGCCACGGTATCGGTTATGTCCTTGGGACCCTGGCAGCAGCCGACGACGAAAATGCCGTCATTCATAGTCGCCACCGGGTCGAGCTTGGGATGCCTCTCCAGGAAGAAGCCGTCGGCGCTGCGGTTGATGTTGAACAGGTGGGCGACATCGCCGGTATCCTGGCGAGGTTCAAGGGCAGTGCACAGGACAACCATGTCCACCGGCACCCTTATCATCGCACCCAGCAGAGTATCCTCACAGATGACAACCAGCTTGCCTTTTTCCTCGTCATTTATAGCTTCATCGGTAATCTTGGCTACCTTACCCCGAATGAAATTGACCTCTTCATCAGCGAGACGTTTGTAAAATTCCTCGTAGCCCTTGCCGTAGCAGCGCATATCGATATACATCTGGTATACATCGGCTTCCGTCTTCTCTTTTATCAGGTGTGAAAATTTCAGAGCGTACATACAGCACACCCGGGAGCAGTACTCGTGGTAGTTCACATCACGACTGCCCACGCAGTGCACAATAGCCACGCTCCCGGGGACCGAGCCGTCTTTCATAAGTATTTTACCGAGTGTCGGACCGGAAGCATCGCTCAGCCTTTCGAACTGGAGAGCGGTAATGACGTTATCATAACGCTCGTATCCGTACTGAGATATAACTGACGGGTCGAAAGAATCGTAGCCAGTGGCTATGATAATCGCCCCTGCATCTATCTCGACTATTTCATCCTGCTGCTCGAAATTTATAGCCCCCGCCGGACAGAACTTCTCACAGGCACGGCAGGTCCCCTTCAAAAAGTAGGCGCACTTCTCAGTATCTATTACCGGCACATTGGGTACTGCCTGGGCGAAAGGAATATAAATAGCCTTCCTTTCACTCAATCCCTCGTCAAACTCGCTGGTTGTCTTCCAGGGACATTTTTCCACGCAGGTGCTACAGCCGGTACACTTGTCTTCATCAACATACCTCGCCTTTTTCCTGACCTTCACCTTGAAATTGCCGATATAGCCCGATACCTCTTCTACCTCGCTATAGCTCATCAGCTCGATATCCGGGTGTCGTCCAACCTGACTGAGGAGGGGGGTGAAAATACAGCTTGCGCAGTCCAGCGTGGGGAAGGTCTTATCAAACTGCGCCATGTGTCCGCCGATACTCGGCTCTCTCTCCACCAGATATACTTTATTTCCTGAGTTGGCAATCTCCAGGGCAGCCTGCATCCCGGCAATACCGCCTCCCACAACCACAACGGCGGGAGTGAATGGTACTTCTCTGATTTCCAGCGGTTCCTGGTAGGCGACCCACGCTACCGCAGCGCTCACGGTCTCCTTGGCTTTCTCGGTGGCTGCTTCGTTGTCTACGGTTACCCATGCATCCTGCTCGCGAATATTAGCCATCTCAAAGAGGTATGGGTTCAGTCCGGCTTCCTGGCAGGCGACACGGAAAGTATGCTCATGAAGCATTGGCGAGCATGAAGCTACGACCACACGGTTCAGCCCCAGTTCCTTGATATCATTCTTTATTATATTTTGCCCGGGGTCAGAACACATATACATGTAATCTCTGGCAATTACCACGTTGGGCAGCCCTTGGGCAAACTCAGCTACTTCCTTTACATTCACCACGCCGGCAATATTAAGCCCGCAATGACAGACATAGACGCCTATTCTGATTTTAGTTTCCATATACGGAAAGCCTCCTTAAGGCGCTAAATCGACTCCTGAACCAGCTCGGAAATATCTTTTACCTCGATTGCGTTTTCCAGGTCCATGCTTCTCTGGCTGTCTTCGAAGTTGCACAGACAATAGGGACAGGCGACAGCCAGTATATCAGCACCGGTATTGATTGCCTGTTCCAGCCTGATATCGGAAAATCTTTCTCCCCTCTTTGTCTCCATCCAGATTCTACCTCCTCCTCCTCCGCAGCAAAGGCTGTTTTCACGGGAATCCGCCATCTCAATAAATTCTAAACCGGGGATGCTCTTTAGAATCTCCCGTGGTTCATCGTATATGCCGTTGTGCCGTCCCAGATAGCATGGGTCATGGTAGGTTACTTTTTTATTTATCTCTTTGGTAAAATTCAGCTTACCCTCATTTATAAGACCGGCAAAGTACTGTGTATAATGCAGTACCTCAAAGTTGCCCCCGAGTTCAGGATATTCGTTTTTAAAAGTGTGATAGCAGTGCGGGGAAGTAGTTACTATTTTACTGACACCGGCTTCACTAAACGCAGCGATATTGGACTGCGCCAGGTTCTGGAACAGGCTTTCCTGCCCAGCTTTGCGAGCACTCTCGCCACAACAGCTTTCTTTCTCGCCCAGTATCCCGAAGTTCACCCCGGCGCTTTTCAGGACACCAGCGGTAGCCCGGGCGACGTGCTGTACACTGGGATCGTATGCTGGAATGCAGCAGGAGAAATACAGTACATCGGTCCCGGTATCATACAGTTTTACGTCGAGTCCCTTTGCCCAGTTAGTCCTGTTTTCCCTCGGCTCACCCAGCGGATTGCCCGTTCCGGACATGTTCTTAAACGTGATACGAAGCGAATCCGGGACTCCACCAATACCGAATTCGACGACAGCCCTGCGTATAGCCCTCATAATATCTATAATTTCTACGCCGCGTGGGCAGTTCTGTACGCAAGCCCCGCAGGTAGCACACGTCCATATATCTTCATCCTCGAAGTCTACTAAACCAAGCTGTCCCTGGCGTATTATCTTCCGTACGACAAAATCCCTTACCAGATTCCAGGGGCAGGTACCGGTACACATTCCGCATTGATAGCATAATTTAAGAAGGTCTCCGCCTTCTTCTTTGATGATATCTATCGCTTCTTTATAAGGTGTTACAGCTTGCATTACAGACCTCTCCATTCAGCTATGCTCATGACTCGCCCATCCTTATTATTCTTGATGCGATAGGATAAAGATGGCGTTAGCCTTCTATCTGTTTATCTCTCATAAATAAGATGATAGGGTAAGTACTGCACATGTAAAGGCGGCTGCTTGTAAGTACCCGTACCAAGGCAGCCACCTGTGATAAGAACGAAATACCCTGTACCGGTATCTCTCTCTTCTCCTTTACTTTACCATTTTCTCTATCTATGAATACCGTACCATATATGGACTAAAATTTCAATTTTATCGCCCTTATACGTGAGTTGCAGCTTATACAATAGCTTCTGCTTCCTTCACGACTTCAGCCTTTGCCTCCCTGCGGGCTCGATGACCGACCATAATGTAGACGCCGCATACGCTCAGACCGATTATGACGGGGATACCGACATAGATACCAAGAGCCATCAAAATTGCCAGCACCATTTCCATTCTTTTACC
>CAZBAN010000022.1:0-20307 GCA_964489895.1 uncultured Dehalococcoidales bacterium | reverse complement strand
TTTTTCCTCTTTCACCATCCACCTCCAGCATATAACCGCACCGATATTGGTGACTTCTGCCGTGATACCTATTTATCATTTCAGTAAACACCTAAAACTGCCTCGATTATTGTGTGGTTCTTACCCACCTGGAGATTCTGCAAAATAGGCGATAACGCCTATCAGTTTTACGCACTTATGCCTATGCTTTAGTGCTGTTCTAAGGTTGAGAATCTGAGCCCGCAGTAGTATTATGAAAATGGGATTACCGGATAGGTGGAGTCGGTGAGTAGAATAAGGATTTTAATCGCTGACGACCATGCCGTGGTTCGAGAAGGTACCCGTCGATTCCTGGAGCAGGAAGAAGACCTCGAAGTGGTCGCCGAGGCTGCTGACGGTGAAGAAGCAATACGATTAGCCGGAAGCCTGAAACCGGATGTAGCTATCATGGATATTGCTATGCCTAAGGTCGACGGTATCGAAGCTACCAGACAGATTAAACAGAAGTATCCATCTGTAGCCGTTCTGGTTCTTTCAGCTTATGATGATGACCAGTTCATCTTCAGTCTCCTTGAAGCAGGAGCGGCTGGATACCTTTTGAAAAGCGTACGCGGAAACGAGCTGATTGATGCCATACGGTCTGTATATGCCGGCGAATCCGTGCTGCACCCCTCTGTTGCCCGAAAAGTACTTAACCGTTTTATTGATAATTCCGGAAAGACGCAGAAACAGAAGGCTTCAGATATACTTACCGAACGCGAGATAGAAGTCCTGCAGCTTGCCACACAGGGTTCCAGCAACCAGGAAATAGCCGACAGGCTGTATCTCAGTCTGCGTACCGTGCAAAGTCATCTCAGCCACATCTTTAATAAATTGCAGGTTAGCTCCAGGACTGAAGCCGTGGTGCGTGCTCTGAAAGAAGGCTGGGTAAGTCTCAATGATTGATTCACGTAAATCTTTACCCGGAGAATACTCTTTCTATGGAAAGGTCAAGTAAACCGTTTATCAATCGGCTTGCGGGAGTATTCCGCAAACCCGGGCTATGGATTATCCTGATACTTTTTGTAGTTTTCACGATTCCCCATTACCAAGAAGCTTTCGGATACCCTGATTTTTTCACCAATCTGGTATCAAGTCTCGGGTTAACCCGTCACGCTTTTGAACGAATCCTCTTTCTGGTACCCGTTGTCTGGTCCGGTTTCCTGTTTGGTATAAAAGGGACAATCATAGCTTCGCTGGTGGCACTTGGTTGTATGCTGCCCCGCGCCATTCTTATATCAGAATACCCATCCGATGCTCTATTTGAAACGGGAGCCATTATCCTTGTTGGTGGTTTTATCGGAGGGTTGCTGGCTTTTTCCGTCAGGCTGTTAAATCGAGAACGCCAGTACCTTGCCGAGCTGGAAAAAACCCACACGGAATTATCCAGGTCCGAGCAGAGGTATCGGGATTTATTCGAGAGTGCCCACGATGCGATTTTACTGCAGGACTTGGACGGTAATATACTCGCAGCTAATAAAGCGGCAGCAAAACTTACTGGCTATACACTGGAACAATTAGTCGGCATGAATGTAAAGGAATTGCTGCCTGAAGCAGGCCTTGAAGTCGCCAGGAATATCCGGAAAATGCTTATGAGTGGTGAGTCTATCGAGGGTTCTTATGACCAGCGGGTATATAGGCAGGACGGAACAGAAGGATTACTCAGATTGAGTAGCAGTCTTGTTGTAGATAACGGACAGCCGGTAGCTTTTCAGCATATTGCCAGGGATGTTACCGAAGAGAAAAAAATGCAGGAAAATCTACAGAACTATTTGCAGGAGGCTACCGAAGCCCAGGAAGAGGAGCGGAAACGTATATCGCGTGAACTCCATGACGAGACCATACAGGATCTGGTTGTACTTTCACGGGAACTGGACCTTCTGACTTCTAAGGGTAATAACTTATCTGATGAAGACCTTCGCTATATTGAGCGACTGCAGCAACATACTGAGAATATTATGAGGGGAGTCAGACGTTTGAGCCAGGACCTGAGACCTGCTGCGCTCGACCGATTAGGTCTACTCCCGGCACTGGAGTGGCTTGTTTCCGATGTGAAGGAGTATTCAGGGATAGAAATCAAGGTAAATACTACGGGAGAAATACGCCGGCTTCCCGAGCAAAAAGAACTGGTTCTCTTTCGTATAACCCAGGAGGCTCTGAGAAATTCCTGGCGTCACTCGAAAGCAACCAGTATTGAGATAACCGTCGATTTCAGTGCTGATAAGGTGAGGATTACTGTGATTGATAATGGTCAGGGTTTTAACCCTCCCAGGTCAATGGGCGACCTCGCAAAAGATGGTAAGCTCGGACTCGCCGGTATGCAGGAGAGGGCTAAACTGATTGGTGGTACTCTCGAGGTAAGGTCCAGTCCGGGTAAAGGGACCGATATAGCAGTAGAGGTATCAACGCAGTAAATTTATGTACTTGAGTAATGAGAATTGTCGGTGAAGCATTACTACCATTTCTCCTGCTGCAATCTGGCAATAAGCCATTTTTTCAGCCTCTCATCGAGTTTCCCCACCCATGACTCGATTTGTTTGATATTGCCACTGCTTATAGCAGCTTTTTCCTCTGCAGTCAGATTGTATTCCTCTAAAGCCTCGGCAGGGTTCTCGGCAAGACGCGCAAAGAATGCATTATCCTGTGTAGCTCTATCGAGTACTGCCAGCACAGCTTTGACCGCCGAGACTTTAAACTCCGGTATTTTAGCCACCGGGTCCAGCTTCGAGTTAGTCAGCATGTTTACCGGTGACTCGCGCCAGTGCAGAGCCATAAATGCCAGTCCGGGAGATGTCTTGTCCGTAACATGAGCCGGTGCCTCTATCTTGCCCCTCTCTGAAGCTAATGTCACCATATCTCCCTCGATTATACCGAGCTTCACGGCGTCATCGGGGTGGATTTCTACCGAGCCGCTAGGGTACAGGTTGTGTAAAACGCGGGATTTTCGGCTCATACTCCCGGAATGCCAGTGCTCCAGCACCCTTCCGGTGGTAAGAATCAGCGGATAATCTGAAGAGACCGATTCAGCCGGCGGTCTGTACTCAATAGCATGGAATTTGCCGAGTCCTCGAGTAAACTTGTCCTTGTGCAGGAACGGAGTTCCCGGGTCTTCCCTGTCAACACAGGGCCACTGGAGTCCGTATTGTTCCAGCCGGTCGTAGTGCATACCACCATATATGGGAGTCAGGGAGACCATCTCCTCATTTATTTCTCCGGCACTCCGGTAAATAAAGTTGTATCCCAGCTTAATTGCCAGCAGAGTAATAATCTGCCAGTCAGGTCTCGACTCGCCCGGTGAATCGACTGCTTTTCTTATTCTCTGTACCCGTCTTTCGGTGCTGGTAAAAGTGCCATCTTTCTCGGCAAAAGCAGCCGCCGGTAGAATCACATCGGCAAGTACGGCGGTTTCCGTGGAGAATATTTCCTGTACAACCAGGAAATCCAGATTTTGCATTGCCCGTTTTGAGTGGAAAGTATAAGGTTCGCTCATTATCGGGTTTTCACCGGCAACGTACATAGCCTTGATATCACCTTTATAAGCAGACTCTATCATTTCCGTTACGGGCAGCCCCGGCTCTGCCGGAATGGTACAATCCCAGGCTTCTTCGAATTTATGTCTGGCTTCATCGTCGGTAACGGACTGGTAACCAGGAAGCACATTAGGCAGGGCGCCCATATCGCATGCCCCCTGGACATTGTTCTGTCCCCGCAAAGGACTGAAACCGGTGCCTTCTCTTCCCATATTACCGGTCAGCATCAGCAGGTTGGCAAGACTCTCTACGTTATCGGTCCCGGTGGTATGTTGAGTGATACCCATACCATATAGAACTGTGGCACTGCCGGCGGCGGCAAACAAACGCGCCGCTCTAACTATATCAGCCTTTGGTACGCCGGTAATTTCTTCAGCCATTTCCGGCGTGTATTGCTTGACCGTTTCTGCCATCTCTTCGAAGCCTTCGGTTCGTTCTTCTATGAATTTCCTGTTGTGCAAGCCTTCCTTAATAATCACGTTCATCATTGCGTTTATGAGAGCCACGTCCGTACCAGGCTTCTGACGCAGGTGTACGGTAGCAATCCTTGCGAGCTGAATTGAGCGCGGGTCAGCTACGATAAGACTGGCATCACCGGATTTCACTCGCTGGCGAATTAACCGCCCGATAACTGGATGACATTCGGTGGTATTGGAGCCAATTACGAAAAGTAGCTCGGTTCTGGCAAAGTCCGAAATGGAATTACTCATTGCACCGTCGCCGAAGGCAGCCTTGGCAGCTACTACCGTAGAAGCGTGGCAGAGGCGTGCACAATGGTCTACATTATTGGTGCCGATAACTGACCTGGCAAACTTCTGCATCAGGTAGTTCTCCTCATTGGTAAACTTGGCGGAACTGAGCACCCCTATGCTGTCAGGACCGTACTCATCTTTAATCTTTAACAACTTTACAGCTATCAGGTCCAGAGCTTCATCCCATGTTGCTTCACGAAAAATGTCGGTAAAATTACCGTTTACCTCAATATCTTTGCCATAGCCTTCCTTCCTGATAAGAGGTACGGTTAACCTGTTGGGGTGGTTTATGAAATCGAAGCCAAACCTGCCCTTTACGCAGAGACCTCCTTTATTTACGGGACTCTCTTTATCGCCCCTCACGCTGACAATTTCGTTATTACGGATGCCCAGATATACGGAACAACCGACCCCGCAATATCCACATATTGTTTTTACTTCCTTTGTCGGCTGCTTGGCATCTTTGGGAACCAGTGCTCCCGTCGGGCACCGCTCAATACATTCACCGCAGGACTCGCATATCGAGTCGAGAATAGGCTTATCACCAAATGTACTCACCTTAGCAGGATTACCCCGGAAAGCAATGTCGATAGCGCCAACGCCGGCAATCTCATGACAGGCACGGACGCACTTACCACAAAGAATACACTTATTAGGGTCACGTGTAAAAGCCGGATGGCTATCGTCAATCGGTATCAGCTCCTTACTCTTGCGGAGTCTGTCAAAATGCTCCTGTTCGATACCCAGGTACCGGGCTATTTCCTGCAGCTCGCACTGCTGGTTTTTTACACAGGTCAGACAATCACCGTGATGATTGGCCATTATCAGTTCCATAGTAATACGTCGGGAACGGTTCACCATCGGCGTATCGGTATGTACCACCATTCCGTCCGTTGCCGGAAAGGTACACGAGGTTGACAGACCCTTTACTCCCTCAATCTCAACAACACAAAGACGGCATGCTCCATACGGTTTCAGGTCGGGGTCGTAGCAAAGTGCTGGTATGTAGATACCAGCACTTCTCGCTGCCTCCAGCACTGTAGTTCCCGTCTTCGTTTCGACTTTCTTACCATCAATGGTCAAGATGATTGTGTCTACATCCTTTTCTTTGATTTTACCTTCAGCAATTGTGGTCATTAGTGTTCTCCCTTGTAATGAAAAATTAGAGTTTTCTTTCTTAATCTTCCTCCAGGTCGCATCTCAAGCATCGACTTGCCTCTTCAATGGCTACCGACTTCGTGAAGCCAAGCTCCACAGTATCAAAGCACTTAATACGCTTATTTACAGCAAGCGTAGGCATTTGCGGGCGATATCTTCCCTCTTCCTCTTCTTCTGTTTCAGGTAATGATGTTATCTCTTCGGGTGGCACCAGTATCTCGTCAATTATACCTTTGCCACCAAGGTATTTATCTAACGAAGCCGCAGCTCGCCTTCCGGCGGCAATCGCTTCAATAATCGAAGCCGGACCGGACACAGCATCACCACCGGCAAAAACTCCCTTTTTGCCAGTAGCCATTGTCTCCGGCTCTATCGAGATAGTGCGACGGTCAGTAAGCTCAATTCCAGTAACATCTGAAACCAGGCTGAGGTCCATTCCCTGGCCAACAGTAAATATAACCGTATCAGCTTCAAGAATATGTTCCGAATCCGGGACTGTCTCTATGTGGAGTTTGCCCTCTTCATCGAAGATCATCCACTCTACATTAACGCACTCGACCCCGGCTGCACGACCATTGCCCGCAATCTTGGTGAAACTTCGGGAAGGATGAATAACCACCCCCTCAGCTTCTGCCGCCTCTATTTCAGAATTGGGAGCCGGCATGGTTTCCCGAGATTCAAGACAGGCAATGTGAACCTCTGCTACACCGAGTCTAAGGGCACTGCGGGCTACATCAATAGCTACGCCGCCACCACCAAGTACTAAAACTCGCTTCCCGAGTTCAACTTTTTTACCCGCAGCTAAGTCACGGAGAAAATCGAGACCAACGATTACCCCATCAAGGTCAGCGCCGGGAATAGGTAACTTCCGGCCTGTGGGAAGGCCAGGAGCTATGAAGACAGCATCAAAGGTACCATTTATAAGGTCATCTACCTTGTCGATATGGCTGTTAAGCTTAAGCTCTATGCCCAGACTGAGGACGTTTTTAATTTCCTGATCCAAGACCTTTTCAGGGAGGATATACCTCGGGATGCCGAAACGTAGCATTCCGCCTGGCTTGGACTGGGCTTCAAAGACAGTTATAGCATGGCCAAGCTTGGCCAGATAATAAGCTGCTGTTAGTCCTGCAGGTCCAGACCCCACAATAGCTATATGCTTTCCGGAGGAAGATATAGCCTGCGACGTACCAGCAGGAGTCCCGTTAGAATTATCAGCAACAAACCGCTTTAGTGCCTTAATTGAGATTGCCTCATCGAGCTCCCTTCGGCGGCACTTGGCCTCACAGGGAGCAAAACAAGCATAGCCGCAGATTGCAGGGAATGGAATCTTCTCTCGAATCACTGCTAAGGCTTCATCATATTTTCCTTGGTCAATAAGCCGAATGTAGCGGGGGACATCCACATTAGCAGGACAAGTATGACTGCAAGGCGCTTTGACAAGTCCTTTGCATACTGCAGCAGAACAGTGTAGTTCTTTAATATGTTCCTCATATTCATCTCGAAAATAGCGTATGGTAGTAAGCACAGGATTAGGAGCTGTTTGCCCTAAGCCGCACAACGAGCTGTTTTTAATCGATTCGCTCAATTCCAGTAACAGGTCAATATCCTCGATTGTCCCCTTACCGTTTGTAATATCATCGAGGATATCCAGCATCTGTTTAGTGCCCCAACGGCACGGTATACATTTACCGCAGGTTTCATCCTGAATGAAGGAGAGGAAAAATCTTGCCGTATCTACCATACAGGTATCCTCATCCATCACCAGCATTCCTCCGGAACCCATTATTGAGCCAGCGGCAGAGAGAGATTCAAAATCAACCGGTAAATCAAGAGAGCTGGCGGTTAGAGTCCCTCCAGAGGGACCTCCGGTTTGTACCGCTTTAAACTTCTTGCCTTCAGGAATTCCACCACCGATGTCAAATATAATTTCACGCAGTGTGATGCCCATTGGAACCTCTATCAAACCGGTACGCAAGACCTTGCCGGCAAGCGAAAATACGGCTGTACCCTTACTTCCCTCGGTGCCTATGCTTGCAAACCACTCTGAACCTTGGCTAATAATTACAGGGGCAAAGGCAAAAGTTTTTACATTACTTTCCAGGGTTGGCTTATCCCATAATCCCACTTCAGTAGTGCGAGGGCGAGGAAGAGGTTTAGGCATCCCTCTTTTACCTTCAATGGAGAGAACCAGAGCTGTAGACTCGCCACAGACAAAAGCTCCAGCCCCTTGAAAAATCTCTATATCGAAATTGTATCCGCTGCCTAAGATATTCTCCCCCAGTAATTTCTTCTCTCTCGCCTCAGCTATGGCAGCCTGCAGATGCTCTATTGCTAGCGGATATTCTGCTCGCACATAAATAAAACCACGCTTAGCCCTAATGACGTACCCGGCGATAATCATTCCTTCAATAACGGAATGAGGGTCTCCCTCCAGTATTGACCGATCCATAAATGCTCCCGGGTCTCCTTCATCAGCATTGCAGACGACGTATTTCTCATCTCCAATCGCTTTATAACAAGCCTCCCATTTCCGCCCAGCCGGGAAACCGGCACCTCCCCGTCCTCGGAGCCCCGAGTTCTTGATCTCATCAATTATTTCTTGGGCATTCATTTTAAGCGCTTTGTTCAAACCTTCGTAGCCACCATTTGCTACGTAATGGTTGATGTTTTTCGGGTCAATACTGCCGCAATTACGTAGAAGGACGCGAACTTGATGTTTAAGTACAGGCAAGTCAAAGAGTCTTGGGACACCTGGTAAAGAACCTTCGCCACGGGTGCCAAGTGCGAGATCGGGTCGATGATTATCCGCAACTAGATAGTCTTCAACAATCTCAGGTATAAGTTCCGGTGTTAGATTTCCGTAGAAAACGCTTGGCTTACCAGGCTTGATTATCTCGACTAGTGGCTCAGCATAGCAAAGGCCCATGCAGCCAACAGGGATAATATCAGCCTTGATATCCCGTTTCGTTAATTCATTGTTAAGAGTATCAAGGATATCCTCCGCACCGGCTGCTCTCCCACAGGTTGCCATGCCAATAAGGATACGAGTTTTATCACCCTGTTGCATTGCTTCCCACTCTAACACTGCTTGATTTTTAACTTCGCTAAATCTCATTATGGTCACCACTATTGCCTAATATTTTCTTCACCTTAGATTCCACCATCTTGCCGTAGACTTTATTGTTAATTACCATATTTGGTGCTAATGCACATGCACCCAGGCATGCCACTGTTTCCAAGCTGTATTCAAGATCAGGGGTGGTCTCTCCGGGTTTAATATCCAGTTGTCTTTCCACTTCCCTGAGGATGCGCTCGCCCCTACGTACATGGCAAGCAGTTCCCCGGCATACCTTAACGACATTTCGACCTGTAGGAACAAGCTTGAATTGAGCGTAAAAAGTAGCTACCCCGAAGACGGTGCTTTCCGGGACATTGGTGAAAGCGGCTATACGACTCAATGCCGTTTCAGGTAAATAGCCAAGCCTCTGTTGTACCTGTTGTAATACCGGGATTAACTCTGCTTTTTCACCCCTGTATGAAGCCAGTATTGCATCTACACTGCTTATTATCATTTCCTCTTCTTCCCGGGTAACATTATCCGGTGTGTCTTTAGTTTCAGAAACTCTCATTTACTACCTCGCTTAATTACCACTTTTCCTGTTGAAGACGGCAAGTAATCCAGGTGCTCAGGCGTTTATCCAGCTTGCCTACCCATGATTCTATGCGTCGTACATCACCCGATGCTAAAGCTGCTCTCTCCTCCGTAGTCAAGTCGTATTCTCTTAGCACTTTAGCCGGGTCTTCCGCCAGACGCGCTAAAAATTTATGGTCGTCGGCAGCCTTTTCAAGTACTGCAAGTATCGCCTCTTTACCAGAAAGAACTTTTTTCTCCTCTGTTTCTATATTTATCTTATTTAAATCGAATTCCAGTTCTTCCAGTATTTGTGAGACGGTAGGGAAAACCATTTCCCGCTGTTCCTTTGATGCTGAATTTTTCACTGCAGTCACCCCCCATTATTGCCTCTCTCGTTCACAGGATAATATACGTACGAGTTCAGTTAATCGGCTATAAGGCATATTTTCCCTTACACAACAGGCTAATTCTGAATTAAGTATTTTGTGCATAACTTTAAGCAGACATTACATTGTGCGAATCCAGATTCGGTGCTAACGTGAATATATTGATAGGCTTTGAAGTCTCGCATTTTAGGGATATAATTGATAGGGAAGTATAATAGTCTCAGTTTGAAGTCCAGAGATGAGCAAGATTACTGTAATAATCGCCGATGACCATGAGCTTTTTCGTAAAGGTACGCGCGACCTAATTAACAAGGAAAAGGATATTCAAGTTATCGGTGAGGTTGTCGATGGCAAAGAAGCTATTGAACTCGTAGCTAAACTCCAGCCCAACATTGTACTGATGGATATCGCCATGCCTGTGATTAACGGTATAGAAGCAACACGGAAAATTAAAACCAATCAACCCTCCACCGCAGTGATAATACTGACCGCTTATGATAATGACCAGTATATAGTCGCGCTGCTGGAGGCTGGAGCGGCTGGCTACCTGCTTAAAAACGTTAGTGGCGATGAGCTTATTAATGCCATCCGCTCCGTTTATGGCGGTGAGGCAGTATTGCATCCTGCTATAGCCCATAAGGTATTCAGTCACTTCAGTCCGGCGGAGCATGAAAAAAGCCAGATAGATGACAGAGCTGAAGTTAGCGAACGCGAGATGGAAATTATTAAACTTGCCGCTAAAGGAATGAGTAACCAGGATATTGCTGACAGCCTTTTTTTAAGCAGGCGTACGGTACAGGCACATCTCGGCAATATCTTCCGTAAAATGGACGTGGGTTCCAGAACGGAAGCAGTCTTACAGGCGATAAGAAAAGGCTGGCTCAAAGTGGACGACTTGGCATGACAGCGCTTATGGAGTAAAAACTTGCTGAGGAATTTTTACCGTAGTCCTCATTTCTGGGGTATTGTAGCTATAATGCTCATAGGGGCTACAGTATTTTATTCCAATCATATCCCTTTTATTAAGACAATTTTCCCGCAGTTACCTTTCCATTATATCCGTTACTCTACATATCGTATTCTGTCTATTATCCCGGTAGCTTATGCCGCATTTGCTTTCAGACTTAAGGGCGGGATTATTACTGCGGTTGTTATCAGCCTGGCACTTCTCCCCAGGGCGTTATTTTTCTCAACGGAGGTTAATGAAGCAATTATCGAGACAATCGCCTTCTTCTTTATCGGGCTGCTGGTTACCTGGTTGATTCACAGGCAACAGCTTACGGTAAGTCAACTCGAAAAAACCCGCCAGGAACTACAGACGGATATTCAGATAATCAAAGAAAATGAGAAGCTGCTGAAGGCAATGAACCAGATCTCGAGTGCTGTTTCCGAATCTCTGGACCTTGATAATGTCCTGAATAGAGCTATTGATAATGTTGTCGATGTAATGAAAGTTGATGTTGCCCTGATATTTCTTGTTGATGAAAAAACAGATGAACTTACCCTGGCAAGTCATCGTGGAACAGTCGAAGAACTTGAGCGGGGAGTGGACAGGTTGAAAGTTGGAGAGGGCTTCAATGGCAGGGTAGTTGAATCAGGTAAACATTTGATTATTGAAGATGCTTCACAGGACCCCAGACTTACCAGGGAAGTGATAAGTAAATTCAATATACGTTCAACACTCATCGTGCCGATGAGCTCTAAAAATAAGGTTAATGGCACAATCTGTGTATCTATGCACAGTCTCCGTTCATTCCAGCAGGAAGAAGCCGAATTACTCACTGCCATAGCGAATCAGATAGGTATCGCCATTGAGAACGCGCACCTTTACCAGCAGCAACAGGTTATAACCCAGCAGCTTCAGATATCTGAAGAGAGATATAGGGGTCTTTTTGAGAATTCCAGTGAAGCGATTTTCATGTGTTCCACTACGGGCAGGATAATCGTGACTAACAGGGCTTGCGAGGAGCTAACCGGCTATTACCAGGAAGAGCTTCTCAATACCACTATATATCAACTTTTTTCGGGAGCAAGTCTGAAAAAGATTAAACTGATGTTTACTGAGGAGATTGAACCGGTACTGCTGAAGGAATCTGATGAAATATTCCTGTCAAGGAAAGACGGAACGGAAGCCTCTATCGAACTGAGAATCAGCCCATTATTCAGGGGTAACGAAAAGATCGGGTTTCAGGTTATCGCCCGTGATGTGACGGAGGAACAGCAGCTACGGAAAAATATGGATTACTACATAAAACAGGTAACCAGAGCACAAGAGGATGAGAGGCTACGTATCTCAAGAGAGCTGCACGATGATACTGCTCAGGCGCTGGCAAGTTTATCCCGCAGCCTCGATTCACTCATTTCTAGAAAAAAAGAGTTTACTGAACCGGTTATTAGCGAGCTGGTAAAACTTCACGATACTGCGGACCTTGCCCTTGAGGGAGTACGGCGATATAGCCAGTACCTCAGACCGTCCATACTGGATGACCTGGGTCTGGTTCCAGCAATAGAGTGGCTGGTCGCCGACCTCGAAAAGGGAAGCAATATAGCAACCAGGGTTACAATTTCCGGTGACAGATACAGGCTTGTACCCGAAAAAGAATTAACCGTCTTTCGCATCTGCCAGGAAGTAGTAAGCAACGTCAGAAGGCATTCGGAAGCATCATCTGTCGAAATGACTCTGGATTACGGGGCTGATGCATTGACACTGATTGTTAATGATAACGGCAAGGGTTTCAGTTTACCCGAAAGGACAAGTGATCTGGCTATTTCCGGTAAGCTGGGAATAATCGGCATGAGAGAAAGAGCTCGCTTGGTCGGAGGTACTTTGATCGTACAATCCGACCGTGATAAAGGGACAACAGTAACCCTTAGAATTCCTAACTAGACCGTTGGGGAGAGCCTTGCACTGAAAGTACACCTCTCTTGTCATTCTGAGCCCCGATAAAATCGAGGGCGACCTTCCCGCCAAAGCTCGGCAGGCGGCAGAACCTCAACTGAATCAGCACGATACCTTCCGGGACATTTACTATTTCATTACTTGCTTAACTTGATATAATATATGGAAGAATATAAGTATGGTCTATCATCGGAGGTAATGTAGTATGGATGATTACAGGCGTGAGTACAAAGGTAAAAATATGCTTGTTACTGGAGGAGCCGGCTGCATCGGCTCCAATCTGACGAAGGCGCTCATAGAGGCTGGAGCAGAAAAGGTTGTGGTTCTGGACGACCTCTCCGCTGCGGAAAAGTGGAATATCCCGGTTTCCCCGGAAGTCGATTTTATCGAGGGTAGCGTCCTGGACGAGGAAGCCCTGAAACATGCATTCTCCAGCAAGCCCGATTTTGTATTCCACCTGGCAGCCCATTTTGCCAACCAGAACTCGGTAGACCATCCGGAGATTGACCTGCTGGTAAACGGTCAGGGCACGATAAAGGTACTGGACAATGCCTGCCGCTCGGAGGTGGGCAGGGTAGTCTTCGCTTCTTCCGGCTGCTCCGTTTACGGCAGCAAGGCGCCGCTGCCTCTTAAAGAAGACTTCGTCTCGCTCCACCTTGATACGCCGTATCAGATTACCAAGTTGCTGGGAGAGTTGTACTGTAACTTCTACCATGATTATTACCATCTGCCGGTGGCGATAGCCCGCTTCTTCAATGTATACGGGCCCGGTGAGATACCCGGTGCCTACCGCAACGTGATACCCAACTTTACCTACAAGGCAATTCATAAGCAACCGCTTCCCATTACGGGTTCCGGTGAAGAGACGAGGGACTATACCTTCGTCGGGGATATTATCGACGGCACGCTCCGACTTGGTGTCGTACCGGAGGCGGTGGGTGATGCGTTTAACCTCGCCTCCGAGAAGGAGACCCGGACTATTGATTTAGCCAATATCATCAACGAAATCACGGGTAACGATGCCGGGGTGGAGTATGTACCCAGGCGGGACTGGGACCACATAACCCGCCGCCGGGCGTCTATTGACAAGGCGAGGCGGGTGCTGGGTTATGAGCCTGGAACCGAGTTCGAGGAAGGGGTGCGGAAGGTATACGACTGGATGGTAGCCAACCTTGATAACATAGAGGCAAGCGCCAGGTTTTAACCACTCCTTTATCCCCGACCACAGGCTGATTTTTGCGAAGGGAAATCAAATTTTATGAGGATTGTCCACGTAGTCGAGTATTTTCATTCCATGCTCGGTTATCAGGAGTTGTTCCTGGCAAAAGAACATGTCAAAGCCGGGCATGATGTATATGTGGTTACCTCTGACCGGTATCACTCATCTATCTATACGAGAAGTATGGCTGCTCTGATAGGTAGTCGGGTTAAAGGTGCCGGTTTTTTCAACGAGTCAGGCATACAGGTATGGCGTTTGAAGACCCGGATTGAATTACCGAATATAATCTGGGTAGCCGGTCTTGAGGGTAAAATACGCGAGCTTAAGCCGGATTTGGTTATCATGCACGGTATTACCAACCTCACCGCGGTCAGGGTTGCCAGAATGAAGAAAAAGACCGGAGGTTTCAAACTGGTCTATGACGACCATGCCATACCTGAAAACACGACGGGTAAAATGAGGGTCTTATACCCCTTATTCAGGTGGACTTTTTCACGCCCGGTCCAGAAGGCAGCCGATGCTCTGGTGGCAATTGTACAGGAGACAAAGGCGTTTATGAACCGTAAGTACGGAATACCGCTGGAGCGCATTACCGTTATTCCTCTGGGTGCCGATACCGGGCTTTTCAGGTTCGACGCTGACGCCCGTCTCGAGGTCAGGAAAGAGCTTGGCGTCAAAGAAGATGACACCGTCTTTATATACGCCAGCAAGATAATACCTTCACGGTATCTATCCGTCTTTATCGAGGCTACCGGCAGGCTTTTAGTTACGCATGAAAAGATAAAGGTACTGATGATAGGGAGCGGGGAAGAGCAATACATTAGCGAAATGAAACAGGACGTCCGGACAAGAGAGCTTGAACGCATATTTGTCTGGCTCGGTGCGGTGTCGAATGAACAGCTGTACAGGTACTACTCGGCAGCGGATGTCTCGGTATGGCCCTTCGGACCTAGCATCGGTATGCGGGAGGCTATGTCATGCCGGCTGCCGATAATCATAGGTGAAAACTCCAGGGTGACCGAACTGGTCGAGAATAATAACGGTCTGCTCTTCCGGGAAGGAGACGCTTCCGACCTGGCGCGGCAGATGGAGAAATTACTCGACCCGGAGTTACGGAAAGAGATGGGTAATAACGGCCGGGCGCTGGTTGAAGAGAAGTTAAGCTGGGAGAAGATTGCCGAACGGTTCATTGAGTTGGTGTCGGAGACGGGATAGCAGTTTTCGGCTAGGAGTTTGTGTATGGAGAGACCTTATCAAATTTGTACCAGGTGCGTGATGGACACGACAAACCCGGATATCATCTTCGACGAGAACGGTATCTGCAATCATTGTCATGAGTATGATAATAATGTTAAACCACTGATATTTGCCAGAAATGACGGAGAACGGAAACTAAACGAGCTGGCTGAGGATATTAAAAGAAAGGGACGAGGCAAGAAGTACGATTGTGTAGCGGGTGTAAGTGGCGGCGTCGATAGCACCTATGCCATTTATATCGCCAAGAATCTCGGTTTGCGCCCCCTGGCTGTTCAATTGGACAATGGGTGGGATACTGAAACAGCAACCCGTAATGTGGAAAGAACCTTAAAGAAACTGGATATCGACCTTTTCAAGTATACCATAGAATGGGACGAGTTCAGGGACTTGCAGCTGGCCTATCTGAAAGCATCGGTAGTTGATATAGAAGCAATTACAGACCACGCAATACATGCCATTCTGTTCAGAACAGCTGATGAAAGAGGAGTTAAATATATTATTACCGGCGTAAATTTTTCAACCGAGAGTATCAGGATTGATAGCTGGGTTCATCCCAAGAATGACGTTACCAATATCAGGGACATCCATAATACATTCGGCAAGGTAAAACTGCGTACTTTCCCCGCTATGGGAATTGTAAAACATGCATATTATCAGGGAATTAAAGGTATAAAGATGGTATCTGTTCTGAATTATATGCCGTATGTCTGGGAGGAGGCTAAAAAAACCATTGTCAGGGAGCTGGACTGGGAGGATTACGGTGCCAAGCACCGTGAGTCTATCTGGACTCGCTTTTACCAGGGCTATATATTACCCGTGAAATTCAACATAGACAAGAGAAAAGCTCATCTATCGAATTTAATACATTCCGGACAACTTAGCAGAGAAGAGGCGTTGCTTGAACTTCAGAAGCCTCCGTACACAGAAGAAGAACTGAATAAGGATAAAGCTTACTGTTTTAAAAAGTTGGGACTATCTGAAGATGAATTTGAAAACATTATGAAAATGCCTGTTAAGAGCCATTATGATTATAAGACCGATAGGTTATGGCGAAAACCAGTTATGTCCGTGTATAAATTGCTGGGAGGAGTGAAATACTAGTCCGGGTATGATACTGATTACCGAAAAACCTTCTTGCAGTACTTTATTCCTGAAAATCCGCCGGTGGGAATAGGTAAATTGTATTTATTGATTACACGTGTCCGCGATGAAGCATCCTATTTACCTGAGTTATTTAGGTCTGTTTTTAGCCAGACGATAAGACCCAATTTGTGGGTGATTGTTGACCATGATAGCAAGGACGAAAGCGCTGCTATCATTGCTGATGCTGCCAAAGGAAAAGACTGGATTAGGGTCGTGAACGTAAAGGCGGATGAGGACTACGGACTTTACTCTCATGCCAGACCTCTTAGAGTAGGTTTTGAGACCGCTACGGGACAGGCTGAAAGGAGTGGTATCCCATACCAGTACCTGGGAATTTTAGATGCGGATATCACACCGGAACCAGAATACTTTGAAAAGTTGATTAATTATCTGAATAACTCGGCGGATGTCGGTATTACCGGCGGGCGGTTGTTCATTATGGATAATGGAGAACAGAAACCGGAGGACTCGGGAGAGTTGCCCAGAGGTGGTTGCAGGTTGTACCGGCGCGAATGTTATGAAAGTATCGGTGGTGCTATGCCCGAATCCGCTATCTGGGATACCGAGACCGATGTTCTCTCCGAGTTAAGAGGATGGCAGATATCGACTGTTCCAGATACCAAAGCTATACACAGAAGGCCAACATATACAAGAAAGGGTGTAATGGCTGGGTATAGCAGGCTGGGTGCCTGTTATTACTACGCGAATAACCACCCGGTATCGACTTTTTTTACAGCTCTGTATTTTATGATAAAGCCTCCTTTTCTTACCGGGATTATATTCCTGGCAAGTTATCTAAAAGCGTGGATATGCAAGAGCGAGCAATCAACGAACCCTGAAATCAGGGACTACTTCTGGAAAAGCTTCGGCAGACTGAGAAAGAAAGCGAAGAATAAGGCTTTAAGCCTTTTTAACAGGCGGATGCGCGAAGAGTAAGCGGTCCGGACACTCTTTTCAGGTTTCCAGCAGGTTATAGTATATCTCCGGGGCTTTGCGTTCCACCACTTTTTCAGAAACGAGAGCCAGACGCAGGAGAGTATGCTCCTGCCAGGCTCTGCCTATTACCTGGATGCCTATGGGAAGACCTGTATTATTATAACCCGCGGGGAAAGATATAGCCGGCAGACCGGTAAAGTTTGCCGGTGTTACGAAGCGCATAATCTCGAACAGCGTGGACAGGTCTGATTCTCCCTGAGGCAAAGTGTCCTCAGGTACAGGGGGCGCCGGTATTCCGGTGGTCGGTGTGATAATTACATCCACTTCCTTAAGTACGCTGTCAAAATCATTAATCATGCGGGTACGCACCCGTTGTGACTGTATGTAATCCGAGACAGTAAATTTACGCGTCATTCCCAGGTTGAGTCTTAAATCCAGCCCGTAGGCACGGTGATATCTGGCATGGTAACGTTCTATGGCATGACATATCTCGGCGGCAATCGTAACCGTATGGGCTACCTGACCTGCCCGGAGATCTGGAATTACGATTTCCCGGGTCTTTGCTCCCCTATTTACCAGTTCCTGAAGGAGCGCTTCGCAGGCGGATACTGTGTCTGCGCTGGCGTGACGGAACCAGGGCAGGTATACGCCCAGCGTTAAGTCGCTCAGGTCAGTATTTTCCAGGTTTTTTAGAGTTGGCGCCGGCTGGTTCAGGGACATCGGGTCTTTCGGGTCAGGACCGGCGATAGTAGCATAGGTAATAGCGGCGTCTGTAGCGGTGACCGCTATAGGTCCCGTATGGTCAACGCTCCAGCCCAGCGGGGCGTCTCCGTACTCGCTTACGCGCCTGTATGTGGGTTTCAAACCCACCAGTCCGCAGAACGAAGACGGTATCCGGATAGACCCGCCGCCGTCGGCGCCGATGGAAACAGGACCGAGTCCGGCGGCTACAGCCGCAGCCGAACCGCTGGAACTACCGCCGGTATGGTGACCCGGGTTGTAGGGGTTGCGGGCGACGCCGTGATGAGGATTCAGTCCCGTAATTCCCATTCCCAGCTCGTGCATGTTTGTCTTGCCGGTGAGTAAAGCCCCGGCTGCCCGGAGTCGGGCTACCACTGTGGCGTCTTCAGTGGCTTTAGAGCTCCCCATAAAGCTGGTGCCGTTCGTTGTTCCGTATGGTACCATGTCAAACTGGTCTTTTATCGAAACCGGCACGCCGTCAAGGAGGCTCAGCGGTTTTCCGTTCTTAAACCGTTCCGTCGCCTCTTCAGCCTGCTTGAGGACGTCTTCACGGTTGACGGCGATGAAAGCCCGGAGAGGTTTATCCTTTTTGTCACTGTCTTCTATCGCCTCAAGCACCTTACGTGCGACATCAGAAGGGGTGGTTTTCCCTTCCCGGTATGCCCTGGCGTAGTCGTGGATGGTATTGAAGTGAAAACCGGTGCCGGTTGCCGGATATTGGGCGGGTAATTCGTTTTCGGGTACTCTTTCGCTTCCTGATGCCTTTGTAATTGAAGGGGCGATTGGATAGAGGGTCGGCGATTCATCAATTATCTGTTTTCGCAGTGTTTCTATCCCGGCGCTGCGGAGCAGGCTGGGAGAAATCAGACCTGACAGGGGACCTTCCATCATACGGACGAGAAGGCGCAGCAATAGTCCTGATAAGCGGGGTAACTTGACCGACTCGAGGTCGTATTCCGTTGACCGGGTGTCCTGTCTGCTCATGTCTTCACCTCCTGCTCAGGAAATACTCAGGAGCGAGTTACCGTTTACTGGCTGGAGGCGGGTTGTACTGGTTGAAATGGCAGCCGGACTAATCGTGTTAAGCGTTTCTTCTCATCAACTGGTCGAATAGCCTGCCCTTGCTTCCAGCCTTAACCAAAGCGGTCCTGGCGGTGGGTATAAAGTTGAGTATCAACATTATGATTATAACGATTGTAAAGAGGACAGGCAACAATTCTTTTTCCATGGACCAGGAGGACACGGGCAGAGAGAGGAGACCGATGTTCAGAGAGAGGACGGGATTGCGGATGATAGCCGTCAGGACGAGCATTATACCGAAGACTATCAGTAGTTCCCAGGGGAGGAGTATCGCAAGGGCGCCTATGGCAGCCGCCAGCCCGTTTCCCCCGGTGAATTTCAGGTAAACGGACCACATGTGCCCGGCTACGGCGGCTATACAGGCAAGTAAAACGAAGATATTAGTGTCGAATAAAGGCACGTCCAGCAGCCAGTAAGCTATGGCGACCGACGCCGTACCCTTGCCCATGTCGAATATTGCCACGGGGACAGCCGCCCAGATACCGACCGAGCGAAAGACGTTGCGACCTCCTGCGTTGCCCCCGCCAAGCTGGCGGATGTCTTTTCCGGTGACCAGACGGGTAACGATGTAAGCTGAGTTGATGGAACCGAGCAGGTAGGCGATTATTACGGCGACGATTCCGGTTATTACCTCGTTTACTATCATATGAGTAACTTTCCGGCTGAGGGAGCGATTATGCTCAGTCTGTGTAAAAGGCTATTCCCAGAGTGCCTGTTCCGGTGGCGTAGCCCATCACCGGGGTAAACTCGGCAACCCATAACTCGACACAGTTGAATTCGGCAGCAATCCGCTCTTTAAGGTCTTCGGCTTCCTCCGGCGTGTAAGCGTGCATCACAGCCACGTGTACCGGTTCCTGTCCGGCATACTCTCTTAGAATTTCAAGCAGCCGTAATATGCCCCGTGCCCTGTTTTTTACTATTCCCTTGAAACGTATGTATCCTGAAGAACTGGTCAGTATCGGCTTGATATTCAGAAAAGAGCCTATCTGGCTTGCTATCTTGGGTATACGACCGGTGCGGTACACGTGCCGTATCGTGTCGAGTCGGGCGAAAAAGCGGACCTTATCCCGCACTTCTTCAGCTGCCTTGACCACCCCTTCAAGGTCCTCTTTATTAGCTGCTGCTCTGGCTCCTGCCAGGGCGATGAAACCCTCTGATGAGGTGACATTCTCGGAGTCCATTACAATTATATGAGTACCGGGGAGCTCTGTCTTTGCCTGCTCCATGGCAATGCTGGCCATGTTGTAGCCGGTGCTGAGCTTTGAGGAGAGAGTTATGCAGAGGATACCGTCTGCCCGTTTACTCGCCTTTTGATAGGCTTCGAGGTATTCCCCTGGTGACGAAGGTGATGTACTGAAATTCTCAGGGTCTTGTAAAAATATCTCATAGGCTTCAGTAGGTGTGATATCTATAGAGTCCCGGTATATTTTATCCTGCGCCACGATTCTGATAGGCACAATCCCGATATGGTACTGGTCTATCAGTTCCTTTGGCAAACAGGATATACTGTCCGTGACAATTGCTACTGTATCAGCCATTTCACGTTATACCTCG
>CAZBAN010000021.1:0-34217 GCA_964489895.1 uncultured Dehalococcoidales bacterium | reverse complement strand
AAAAAACTCTCCCCCTCTCACGCATTCGAGTATTTATATGGCAAAATAAGGTGCTGCGTGAGAAGGGGATAAAGGGGGTGAGTATAAATATCATTAAAAATCGAGTAAAACCTTAATTTATATGAATTGACTGCTTTTTCTAACTGTGCTACTGTCCTGTTATACATTGTTGATACTGGACAGGAATGGAGAGTCAGTATAGAAAGGGAGTATAAAAATTGGCAGAGACAAAATACGGAAAGTACATCGTTACCAGGCCAAGGGAGAGTGATATTGAGGAGTGGAAAGAAGTAGGAGATACCAGGAAAGTCAACGTATATGTGGATGGTGATATTGTCGAGGGTGGATACTATACGATGGGTACCTGGTGGTACAAGGCATCGGACGAGCCACATCCGGATAAAGCTCATTCACATGATTGGGATGAATATCTGGGATTTCTGGGAACCAACCCGGATGACCCGCTTGACCTGGGTGGAGAGGTTGAATTATGGCTCGGTGGAGAGAAACATATACTCACCAAGACCAGCATGATATTTGTACCCGCTGGTCTGGAACACTGCCCGGTGTATTTCAGGAGAGTGGACAGACCTATCTGGTTTCTTGCCACCGGACCCAAGAAATCATACACAATAGATTTTAAAGGCTAAGGGGATTCTTTTTAAACCAGCTTTGTTCAGAGTAGGTCAGACAGCCTGGCAGGCAGATGGCAGCAAGCCTCATGGACTGATGAATGAAAGATTTCACGGGCTTGCTTCATGCCAGAGTACCTTCGATAATGCACAAGTGCGCAAGAAAAGTCGGGACAAGAGTGTATACTGGTGGTATATTGTCGACGAAGGAGGCGCGGAGCCGTGGAATGGTCGGAAAGAATGAACGCGGCGATTGATTACATCGAGGATAATCTGACTGACGAAATAGACTTCAGTAAGGCAGCGGAGAAAGCTGCCTGCTCTGCCTTTCATTTTCAGCGTATGTTCTTTGCCGTGAACGGTATTACTCCGGCGGAATATGCCAGACGAAGAAGGCTCACCATGGCTGCCAGGGAGCTATTTTCCGGTAAAGTAAAAGTAATTGATATTGCCATGAAGTATGGCTATGAATCGCCGGATGCGTTCACCCGGGCATTCCGTAATTTCCACGGCGTAACACCTTCGGCGGCGCGCGAGCCGGGGGTAACGCTGACGGCGTTCCCACGTGTCTCTTTTCATATCGAACTAAAAGGAGGTATCGACGTGGACTACAAGATGATAGAGAAGCCGGCTTTTGATGTGGTTGGGAGGGGTAAGAAATTCACTACAAAAAACATGGAGCAAGCTATAAAAATCCCGCAGTTCTGGCAAGAATTTTCTGCTTCAGCGGAATATCAGAAACTCGCTAAATTGGGTGGTGGGAAACCGGGGCCGGTTACCGGAGCGGATATGTTAAGCGCTATCTTTCCAAATGAAGAAAATACCTGGGACCCGATTATATACACCATCTGTATAGAAAAAACGGGCAAAACGGCGGATTTTGATGTGTACCATATACCCGCAGCAACCTGGGCGATATTCGATTCCGTGGGACCGATGCCGGGTGCGATACAGGAAGTGACAGTTAAAATATTCCAGGAATGGTTTCCCTCCACCGGCTACGAACACGATGCCAAACCTGAGCTTGAGGTCTATTTACCGGGAGACCCGAACAGCCCGGACTACCGCTGCCAGGTATGGATGCCTATAGTCAAGAAAAACTAGTAATTCAGTTATCGTTATAGTATCATTATATAAATAGAGTAATGTCCCGTAAAAGGATATTACTCTATTTTACTGCCAGGACAAAATCACATATACAGGCACAGAGATGATGTTTTATTCCAGTGTAATAAAAGCAGGGGAGAGCTGTTATGCCGTCGAAGATGGCGCTGGTTGATTATAATAAGTGTCATCCGGACGAGTGTGAAGGTGGTCTCTGCTTGGCAGTAGCAGCGTGTGAGCGCAAGCTGCTCAAGCAGGAGGCAGCTTATGAACCTCCTGTGCCCGACCCTTACCTGTGCAAAGGATGTGGTGATTGTGTCAGGGCTTGCCCTCTTTGTGCTATAATAACATCGAGAATCTGGGTTTCTGTATTGGGGTTGACTAATTATGCCTGTCTATGAATACAAATGCTGTAAATGCAATAAAAGATTCGAGCTTCTCCGCAGTATGTCCGCCAGCGATGATGATATAAAGTGTCCTGAGTGTGGAGCTGAATCGCCGGAAAGGGTCTTTTCTGTTTTCGGTACTGGCTCTTCCGGTGTGAACTGCTCTCCGGGATTTTCATCCGGTTCTACCTGAAAGATTGCTGGATGAGGCAGTTGCCTCGACGCCTGATACTAAATATGAATACCGAATAATGCTCTTGCCAGGATTCCTATACCGAAAGCCAGTGCCGCTATTCCCAGGCTGACTGCCGCCATTTCCAGAAATAGTCTGATTATCGATGTATCTCTCGCCACTGACATATAATAGGTGAATATAAAGACCACTATTATGGCGTTGAGAATCATAAGACCGAGTGACAGGTATATATTGGCGAAGATGAGATAGGGGAGCAGCAGAAAAACGACGACGGCGATATTGGCGAGTCCGGCATATATAGCTGACTTCAGCGGGTTCTTAATACTGGTGCTTGTTTTGGTGGCTACATATTCCGTACCTACGAGTGATAGTGACAGTGTAACGCCGATAATTATGCCGGTCGCTAAAATCACCCCTCTGTTTTGAAGGGCGAAGGTAAAACCGGCGAGTGCTCCGGTGATTTCCACCAGACCAACGGTTAATCCTCTCACTATATCGTTGCTGTACTCAAGCCGCTCGTCGTCAATAAGGTCTATCAGTTCTCTGCCGTGCCTTTCTTCGTCCAGCACTACATTTTCTACCTCCGGTATTGACCTGGCGAGTTCCTGGTAGGCTGCGTGGGCTCTCTCCTCGCTGCGTTCCATCAGCTTCAGTCCGAAAGTTACCCCGAATATCTTGGCTATAATATAGTAAACCCATATCTTGAACCTGTTGGGTTTGACATCCAGGCAGGTATAGTAGTTGCAGAGGTTATGGTGCTTGAGTTCTTCTCCGGATATACGCTTGAGCACTTCCTGGTTGTGAGTGCCTTTGACCGTTTTCGATAGCCGGTCATAGATGAAATGCTCCGTGATTTCGGTCTTCTGTGCTGCGATAAGCTTTTTTTGTGTTTCAGGGTCTACGGTTTCCGTTTCCATACAGGTAGATAATATACAGAATATACCCTCTTTACGCAAATGATTATACCTATTTTTGGATAACAGCCTTTTCAGTTGTATTATGTGCGGTAGATTGGTTATTATATCTGGGGGCAATAATGGACAGGGTGATTAAGATAAAGGTTGAAGGTATCGAACTTGAGGCTGTGTTAAACGATTCCAAAACCGCAACGGCTATCTGGGAAATCCTGCCCGTTGTTGTCCAGAGCAGCACCTGGGGCGATGAACTGTATTTTGCCCTCCCGGAAGAACTCGAAATAGGACTGGAAAAAGGGCAGGAACTGGTGGAGACAGGCGATCTGGGTTACTGGCCGGTAGGTAATGCTTTCTGTATCTTCTACGGACAGACACCGATGAGCCAGGGTGAAGAAATCAGGCCCGCCAGCGCCGTAACCGTTTTTGGCAGGGTAACGGGAGATGCTACCATACTGGCAGGAGTCAGGTCCGGTGCTCAACTCGTTATTGAAAAGAAGGTAGAACAAAACCGGGATGATAAATAGCTGGGATACAGCGGTTTCCGACCGGACCAGGATAGGGGAGGAGTGAACAGCTTCTCCTTTTATATTCGTTACGAAAAAAGACCCTTAATTATCCCCGTGATACTATCTTTATCCAGTCCTTCGATGTTAACCAGTTTCTTTCTGCCGGTTATGCCTTTTTGAATTGTTATCCGTTTTCTGGCTATACCCAGGATACTGCTGAGATACTTAATCAGTTCCTGGTTGGCTCTGCCTCTTACCGGAGGAGCCGCAATCTTTACGTGCAGGACTCCTTCCCTGAAGCCCGTCACCTCGTTATGTCCGGCGTTGGGCTGTACCCGGACATCAAGTTTAGTCTGTTGCTCTCCCATGTCTGTTATTATACTATACCGGTCTCAGTGTCCCGGCGAATACCTGCCAGGCGAGTGCTGATTTGGCAACCAGGCTGAGCAAAATGTACACTCTTTCACCGAAAATGTAGTCCCGCCACTTCCCGACCTTGCGGTACTGCAGTACCATATTCAAAGCGAAACTGAAGAAGAACACGAAGAGCGTGGGTAATATGAAATATACGAAGGTGGGAACGCCTTCACCGGACGTTGACAGCGAGCCGAAGAAGTAGATGGCAATCGCTATCCAGGGTATTATTCCGGCGATGCAGCCTATAATATAGGACGTCCAGTTGGTTTTTACCGTTACCTGATTGTGTACCTCCATTATCAAGCCGCACAGGTTCATCACAGCCGTCAGTGTGAAAGCCATCAATAAAGCAGCGGAATCGTAAATGCCGCAGAGCATACCGATGAGTACAATCATCAGGGAAGCGCTGAAAGAATACTCATACCACCGGGCATAGTTAATGCCCCTGTCAAGGTTTCTGACGTACCATCCGAATACACCCGGTGATATGACGGTGAAATGAGCGATTGCCGACAGGAGCAAAAACAGCGCCACCAGCGGACCGAAAGGCAGGTCGACCACTGTGTCCGTGACTGGCCAGAGTTTGCCTGTCCCGGTATTGAATTTTAGGAATGAAGTTGTTAATGGTAGTGAAAAGTCATTACTCAGCAAGTAGATAAATATAGCCTGAGCAAGGTGAAGACAGCCCATAATACCGTTATAAACACGCAATCTGGTAAACCGTGATTCAGTGTACATGTTGACCTCCTTTCATCCCCGATGGAGAGGCACTCGCCTGTCAGCAACCGGGCTCCCCGGGATACCCGCAACAGTTTTCTATGGAGCGGCATATTTTATCCTCTGAAAAAGTATTGGAAATATACTTCATGAGTCGGATTTTGTCAATAACATCAGAGTGGTCTTCGCTGCATTAGCAAGCACCATCTGGTAAAATGTTAATGGACAAAGGGGAATAGATAATATGACAAAAGTCACTCCGATACTGGAAAAAGCCCGTTCGCTTTTCGATGTTGTTGGCGTCAGCCATCTCGCTGACGGTAACTGCCTGCTGGTTCTGGGGCTTGAATCAACCCCCGAGCGTAATCTCGATGATTTCGGGCATGAAGAAGGCGGTTTCCAGATGTATGGGTTTGAAAAGCATGTAGGTCCCAGGCTTGATAAGCTGCTGGATTTCATCCGCGATAGTGGGTTTTCTGCTGAGCCGGTCGGACGCTACGGATATCCGCTCAAGGGTGAGATTAACCTGAAGGAGGAGGCGATTCGTTGCGGACTCGGTAAGCGGGGCAAGAATACGGTCGTTCTTCACCCTGAATATGGCAACCGTCTTCGGTTCATGGCTGTCAGGACGGATGCTCCTCTAGAACCGCTCACAGAAGCCGCCGGAATCGATGAAGAGAACCCGGTATGCAGCCAGTGTTCAATATGCATCGATGCCTGTCCGGTAAACGCCCTCGAACCATACCGCATGCCGGATATCTCTATCTGTCTTTCCAATATCACCCCCAGGACTGAGGAGGGACGCTCTATTCTCTGTGATATATGTCTCCATAAATGCCCGGTGGGTTAGTATAGTCATATTCCAAATGAGTTAAGGTTGATTGTTAGATTGCTGGCTTTTATAACAGCTATCATAGTTAATAATAGATTATCAAGAAACTTCACAAATATTATTGACATATCTCTCGTTTTAGGTTATTATGTTATTAAGGTGAAACATGGCTGGCAAGGACTATTATAATATTTTGGGGGTAAAACGTGATGCCTCCGAGCGTGAGATAAAACAGGCTTACCGTCGTCTGGCTCGTAAGTATCATCCCGATGTTAATCCCGGTGATAAAGACGCCGAAGCGAGGTTTAAAGAAATTAACGAAGCTTACGAAGTCCTGTCCGATAAGGAGAAGAGACAGAAATACGACCGGTACGGTGAACAGTGGCAGTATGCCGAGCAGTTCGCCGGTGCCGGCGGCAGGCAGAATGTATACTGGGATTTCGGTCAGGGTGGTTCCCAGGGCTTCCAGTTCGATGAAAGCGACCTGGATAGCCTGTTCGGTGGATTATTCGGCGGCAGCAGAACCGGTACTTTCACTCGTAGAGCAAGGACAAGGCGCGGACGTGATATAGAATATCCGGTTAGCGTAACCCTCGAAGAAGCTTTTCAGGGAACCAACCGCATACTGAGTATGGAGAGCAATGAAGCATGTAAGACCTGCAATGGTACCGGTCGGATTCAGAATGCGCTGTGCTCGGTCTGCAGAGGCTCGGGTCTGGTTGCCGGCACCAAGCGGATTGAGGTAAAAATCCCGCCAGGAGTACAAAATGGCTCCCGGGTGCGTATCGCCGGAAAGGGAGAGCCCGGTTACGGCGGCGGGAAGAACGGCGACCTTTATCTGATTACTTCGGTAAAGCCACACCGTACCTTCGAACGGAAGGGAGATAACCTCCATTCTGAAGTACCGGTGCCGCTGACGGTAGCTATACTCGGTGGTGAAGTACAGGTGCCGACACTGAAAGGGAAGCTGGCGCTCAAGATACCCCCGGAGACACAGAACGGGCGTGAGTTCAAGCTAACGGGGCAGGGGATGCCCCATCTTGGAAAGTCTTCCCACGGTGACCTGCTGGCGAAAGTGAAGGTGGTCCTACCGACCAGTTTAACGGCGAAGGAAAAGATACTGTTTGAGGAACTTAAAGAACTCCGTAAGAATGACTAGGTCGAGAGGTGATTTATGAGTTCGATGGAAGAAGAGCCGCGTTATGTGATAAGTATAGCCGCCAGGATGCTCGGGGTGCGTACTTATACCTTGCGTTACTATGAAAAGATTGGCATAATAGAGCCATCCAGGTCTCAGGGTAATATTCGCCTGTATTCGGATAGAGACATAACCAAATTGAGGCAGGTGAAAAGCCTTATGGAGGACCTGGGTATTAATATGGCAGGTGCAGAAGTCATCCTGCGTATGGCGGAGCGTATTACCGAGCTACAGGAGCATGTTAAAGGACTTGAGTCGGAGGTCAACCGCCTGAGGCGGAGAAAAGAATAGAAACCGGTCAGCCGGAGCTATTGCGGGAAGTAAGACCTGACCAGGGGAAAAAAGATTGTTTGATATAGAGCGATTTCTGGAAGAAAAAATGAATCCGGTGTACAGGGCTCATTATGCATTATGGGTTTTATGGTGGCCTCTGTGGAGGAATTTTACAGCCCGGAGCATCCTGCGGAAGTGGGATGAGTGCAACCTGGTACAGGAAGGACAGACGGTTCTGGACTTCGGTTGCGGCACGGGAGATTTTACCATCCCGGCGGCAAAGCTAGTAAGTGATGAAGGTAAGGTATACGCACTGGACTATTTCCCCCGTCAACTTGAGATAGTGGCGCGGAGAATGGAGAAAGAAGGAATGAAAAACGTTGAGACGATACTATCGAATAACGATACCGATTTACCAGATGAGTCCGTAGACGTAATCTGGATGTGTGATGTCTTACATGAGATAAAAGAACGAAGGGTGGTATTGGAGGAGTTGCACAGGGTACTAAAGGGAGACGGGTCTCTGGCGATATATGACGGCATGGGTGAAAAAACACTGGAGTATACCGTCGACCTGTTCTCTTTAACTGAGCAGGATGATAAATTTTTCAGGTTTGCTAAAATAACAGCTTGAGAGGTGCCCGTTGGAAGAAGTGCAAGCTACACAGGTGAAACCAAAAAGGGACTGGCGCGCCTATCTGATTACATCGGTCGCGTTCATATTCACGGCGGGGCTTCTTGCTGCGGCGGTTGTTTATCGGGAATATGTACAAAATATCGGTGGTTATGGCTATATAGGTGTTTTTGTGGTCGGGGTTTTGTGTGGAGTGAGTATTATTCCCGCTCCTACACTGCTGATGGTGTTCACCCTCGGAGGCGTGCTGAATCCGGCATTTGTCGGGCTGACGGCGGGACTTGGAGGGGCTATCGGTGGAATTACCGTTTACCTTACGGGGGCGGGAGTGGAGTCGGTATGGTCGAGGTTTCGAGCCAGAGAGGAAGAGTATGAACACGAAACGGGACGTTACTATGACCCTGTCAGGCCTGTCCAGTCCCAGTTCTGGACTAAAGGCGAAGCTCTCTACGCTCGTATGGCGAAGTGGATTGGAGGAAAAGGAGGTTACTGGACACTCTTTATTACCTCGGCGATGATTATCAGCCCGTTTTACTTTGCCGGTCTGGCTGCCGGTTCTCTCAGGATGGGCCTGGTAAAATTCTTTCTCATCAGCTGGGCAGGGAAAACGGTAAGGTATTTGATGATAGCCTATGCCGGTTATTACGGACTGAATGTCCTTCTGAATTGGATAGGTGGTTAAAATGGCAAAGTATATGACCATAGAACAAGAAATAAGTATACTGGCACAGCAGCTTTTTAACAACGATATTAAAATGATTGACGGTTTTACCAGCAGGCTCCTGGATATGTACGAACAGGCTCAGGGCAAGGACTTTCTGCTAATCCATAATCCGGGGGGATGGGGCACCACGCACATTGAGAACCTTCTGCAATGGGAAAGAAGCATCGTCGAGGGAGTGAATAATACCATAAAGAAGCTGGGATATTCAGTCTCGCTGGTGCAGTACTTCCGCACCAACAGTGGCTGGAGAGCGATAATGGGGGATATAAGAGAGCAGTACCGGTTTTTCGGCTACAAAGCCAAGATAATGGCAGCCGAAATAAGGTTTTTAACCCAGCATCTTAATAAACTCAGGATAGTGATGATAGGGGTGAGTCAGGGGGCGGCTTTCAGTAATGCCGTGGCACAGTATCTGAACGGGGATGACCGGATTTTCAGTATTGAACTGGGCACGCCTTTCCCCTATAAGTCGCGAAGAGTTATTACTGATAGCACTCTGGCTCTTGATAGCAACGGACTGATGCCCGATTCTTTGTTGGAGTGGAATGTGCCTGTTATCTTCAGAACATACGCTTCCGCTCCATTCAGGTGGTTGAAATATAAAATACAGGGGAAAAATATTAAATTTACTTATTGCATAAATGTTCCCGGACATGACTACAACTGGGACTATCCCGAAGTACAGCGACAGGTAGAGGAGTTTCTTACATTAAAATTCGGTGGAAAAAGTGAAGCGGAGGTGGCAACACAATGAGACAGGAGAGATTTACGGAACAAGCACAGGAAGCGATTGCGCTTTCTCAGCAGCTTGTTCAGCAGTATCAACATAACCAGTGGGACGTTGAGCATGTTCTGCTGGCACTTCTCCAGCAGGAGAGGGGGCTGGTAGGTGACATACTGCGTGACCTCGGTATTAACGTTGACAGTATCAAGCGGCAGGTGGAGGGCGTGCTGGAGAGAATGCCTAAAGTGGCATATCAGACGGGTCAGATTTACGCTACGCCACGGATAGGTGAACTCTTCCAGAAAGCTGAGGCTGAAGCTAACCGGCTCAGGGACGAGTTTGTCGGCACCGAGCACCTGTTTATCGCTATTACTCTGGATGAGAGGGGTGATGCATCCCGGATTCTAAAAAACGCCGGCGTTGACCAGGAGAAGGTATATAAGGCGCTGGAGAAAATCCGCGGCGGGCACCGGGTGACCGATGCCCGTGCCGAGAGCAAGTACCGCTCCCTGGAGAAGTACGGTCGGGACCTTACCGAACTGGCAAAACAGGGTAAGCTCGACCCGGTTATCGGCAGAGAAGATGAAATCAAGCGGGTGATGCAGATACTTACCCGGCGGACGAAGAATAATCCGGTGATTGTCGGCGATGCCGGAGTAGGTAAGACCGCTATCGCTGAGGGTCTTGCTCAGAAAATAGCCGCTGACGACGTTCCGAATTCGCTCAAAGGGCGCAGGGTAATCGCCCTGGATATGGGAAGCCTGGTGGCAGGAAGCAAGTTCAGGGGTGAATTCGAGGAACGGCTGAAAGCGGTGATGGATGAAGTGCGGGAATCTCAGGGCGAGATAATTCTGTTTATCGATGAGATTCATACCATGGTTGGTGCCGGGGCTGCGGAAGGCGCTATCGATGCCAGTAATATGCTGAAACCGGCGCTGGCTCATGGTGAACTTCAGTGCGTCGGCGCTACCACGATTGACGAATACCGCAAATTTATCGAGAAGGATAAAGCTCTGGAGCGGCGCCTCCAGCCGCTGTATCTCAGTGAGCCGACTGTCGAAGCCACTATCGAGATGCTTCACAGTTTGCGGCCCAGGTATGAAGCCCACCACAAGATAAAAATCAGCGATGAGGCTCTGGAGGCGGCTGCCCGTTTGAGTCAGCGCTACATATCGGACCGGCAGTTACCGGATAAAGCCATCGACCTTATCGATGAAGCCGCCAGTAAAGTGCGTATCGATACCGAGAGCGCTCCGCCCGAGGTGAAGGAGCTTGAGCAGCGCCTGAAACAGATGACGAATGAAGAGGAAGCAGCCTCGCAGCGGCAGGAATATGAGAAAGCCGCCCAGCTCAAGTCGGAGAGGATAAAGCTGGAGGAAGAATATAACAGTGCTAAAAACAACTGGCTTGAGCAGGAGAAGCTTGACGAGACGGTAAACGAGGAAAACATCGCCAGGCTGATTTCCAGCTGGACGGGTATCCCGGTATCCCAGATGCTTGAAGGTGAAGCCGAGAAGCTGCTGCATATGGAAGAAAGAATCCATGAGAGGCTGATTAATCAGGAAGAGGCAGTTACGGCTGTCAGTGAGGCAATCCGAAGGAGCAGGGCGGGACTTAAAGACCCGAGGCGGCCCATCGGTAGCTTCATATTCCTCGGACCTACCGGGGTCGGCAAGACTGAGCTCGTCCGCGCTCTCGCCCGGTTCCTCTTCGATGATGAGGAAGCGATGGTCCGACTGGATATGTCTGAGTACCAGGAGAGGCATACAGTATCCCGGTTAATCGGAGCACCGCCGGGTTATATCGGCTATGAAGAGGGAGGACAGCTTACCGAAGCGGTAAGGCGTCGCCCTTACCGTGTGATACTTCTCGATGAAATCGAGAAGGCGCATCCGGAGGTATTCAACAGCCTGCTTCAGGTCCTGGACGACGGGCGGTTGACCGACGGTCACGGGCGTACGGTGGACTTCAAGAACACCTTGGTTATTATGACCTCAAACGTTGGTGTCGAGCTCATCAAGCGCGAGGCAGCCTTGGGCTTCACCCCGCAGAAAGACACTGCTAAGTCACGGAAACAGAGCTACGAGGACATGAAGGAAAAGGTCATGGCTGAGGTAAGGAAGACCTTCCGTCCCGAGTTCCTCAACCGGCTTGATGACATCCTGGTATTTCACGAGCTGACCGAGGAGCAAATAAGGAGCATCGTCGACCTGATGCTCAGAGAGCTGGAAGAGCGCCTGTCCGAACGTAAACTGAAGTTGGAAATAACCGATGAAGCCAAATCATGGCTCGCTAAGGTCGGGTTCGACCCTGTGTACGGGGCGCGACCGTTGAGACGGGCTGTGGAACGCTACGTGGAGAATCCGCTTTCGACCAAAGTACTTCTGGGGGAGTTCAAAGAAGGAGATACCGTTACCGTTGACCTTGCTGGTGATGAACTGACCTTCAGCACCGAGGTGGCGCAGGTAGCCTTATAATAGTATAATATTGTCCCGGTGGGGCTGTAGCTCATTTGGGAGAGCGCTTCAATGGCATTGAAGAGGTAGAGGGTTCGAACCCCTCCAGCTCCACCAAACTATTTTAGAGACTGTCGAGGTTACATCGGGAATGCAGGGGAAGCCTGTCCTGAGCAAAGTCGAAGGAAATCCCTCCAAGCTCCACCATAGCGTACGGAATAAAGAACTCTCCCGGGATTATCAAGTAGTGGATCCGGATGGATAGGCAGTGTATAGTCCATCCTTACTGACTTTCTACTAGTGAATTATTTTTTCCTGTCTGAGAAAATGTATTAAATCCGGAATTATGTCCGCAGGACTGCCCTCCAGTAAGTTACCCTCCTTTTCGGTCATACCTCCAGACATGGTTAAACTTAAACGTTCTGCTGCCGGCAGGCTTGAGTCGGGAGTGAAGAGTCTCCTCGGTCTCGGTTTGATCGCTGATAATTTAGTAATATGAGTCTTTGAGCCTGCAGAGCCCACTTCTTCTAAAGATAGACCAAGGCTGGCTCTATCATATTTCTCGATTTCTCGTCGCTGTGCCATTCGAATAGATTTGATACTGGGATACCTTGGTTCATCAAGTAGGGGGTCGACTGAAAGCAGACAGGGAGTATCAACCTCCACTATCTCTCTATTGATTCCATCAAGCCTTCTCTGGACTATGACTTTTTTCTCTTCACTATTTATCTGTATATCAATAACCCGTGAGACTAACGGTATCCCTAGCTTGCTTGCAACTACAGTACCTACCCAGCCGGCATTGGTATCAGTAGCTTGAATACCGCAAAGGACAATATCATACTGTAACAGCCCGATTGCCTTTGACAGTATGACCCCTGTAGCGTAGCCGTCGGAATCCTCAAAACAGGTGTCATGTAACAGTAAAGCCCTGTCAGCGCCGTAAGCAAAACATTCACGGAGTGTCTTTTCTACCGAAGGTTGGCCTAAAGAAACAACGGTCACTTCCCCGGCTTTGTTTTTATCCTTCTGGTTGGTTGCCCACTTAATGGCCGTAAGGTCACATGGATTGGTCATGGATACCAGATCGTGAGTATCAATGTGCGTGCCATCCTTATTTATCTGAATAGCGCCTTTAGGGTCAGGTACCTGCTTAACACAAACTACTATATTCATCATCCAATACCACTATCAACAATACCTTAGATTCAATATCAGGTGCTTTTCTCCTCCTTTTCTAAATGGCTTGTTATTGCATCAACTATCTCTTGCCAGTCTCCTATGACGCCCATATCGGCCAGTTTGAAAATCGGTGCGTTACGGTCTTTATTGATTGCTACAATAACCCTTGAGTCTTTCATACCCATGGTGTGATATATCGACCCGGATATTCCCACAGCCATATACAGCCGGGGAGCGACAACCACACCTGTTTGACCGATATGCTTATCCTCTGAAACCCATCCGTTATCGGTTGCCACCAGTGATGCTCCAACACATCCCCCCAGCATCTCAGCCAGTTTCTCAAGAGCAATAAAGCCCTCAGGACCCCCTATACCCCTCCCTCCAGAGACAATGACCTCTGCCTGGTCGAGACGAATTGTTTTCAGGTCAGCCCTGGCGGTACCTGTTACCCTGGGCTGCCTTTTCGCCGGAGAAGATTTTGGGCTGATAGTGATAACCTCTGCCTTATTATCAGTCCCGGGTGGCTTTATTTCCGATATGCCCGGACTCAACGTAGCAATTTGAGGTCTCCCTGACGGGCAGACTATTGTAGCCTGCAATCTTTCGTTATAAACGGGTTTGGTACCCACTAATAAACCGTCATCACTCACGTCCAGGTAAATGCAGTCCGAAATCAGTCCTGTTTCCAGCCGGGCGGCTAACCCGGAGGCAAGGTCACTACCAAACGGTGTGGTACCACACAGAAATATTTCGGGGTTTTCTTCCCTGACAAGGCTGGTTAATGTCTCGACGTAGGCTTCGGCAGCATATCCTTCTAAAAGGGCATCGTCGATAGCACAGACCTTATCTACGTCATAGCTGGCCAGAATATCTACCAGGTCAGCTATCTGTTCGCCGAATATAACGGCGCAAAGACTGTAACCCAGCTTATCTGCAACTCTGCGTCCGGCTGACGCCAGCTCAAGCGATATCTCATCCAGCTCCTCTTCCCTGTGTTCAGCCAGAATCCAGACTTCCTTATTAGCAGCCATCTGTTTTCCTTACAGTTATTGTGTACGAGCAGTAATATTAAAGGGCACAAATTACTCAGAACCAAGATAGACTAATCTTACAGTGTCCTTCCCACCCTGGCTCCATCCCAGATTGAATCGCGCAGTGTGCGAGGAGCTAAGCACTGACCGGCAATGTGAAGCTCCTTTACCTCGCCTTTAAGGGAATGATATAAGGCATTATCTGCCTTTCCGTTCGTTGCCACAATAACGGTATCAACCCCATCAATCTGCCTGTGAGTATTGGTCAATACGTTGAAGGCAGTCACCGTATTTCTCTTTATCGCCTTTACATCGGTCAATACCGTTATCACCACACCTTTGGATAGTAACCTGTAATATATAATCTCCAGAGTGCCTTCTTCCAGGTGGCTGCCGGCAAAGATAGCCGGAGTCAGCAGCTCTACTTTTACTCCTCTGTCCGCCAGGAAATCAGCCACGCTCAATGCCTGCATGTGGTACTGGTAGTCCACAATTACAACGTTTTTTCCTACCTCCACTGTTTCCTGGAGTACGTCCCGGGTATTGACCACGTTGCCGCCTTCGTTAGCTATTGACGCCGATGTTGTCGGCAAAGAACCCGTGGCTATGACCACGGTATCGCAGTTCTTTTCCTTGACCATTTCTCTGGTTACTGCAGTGCCCAGGTGAACATCAACGTCAAGAACCTTCATCTGGTATGTGTAGTATCTAACAAGCTCTGCGTAATCTACTCTGCCGGGGGCTTTGGCTGCTATGTTCAGCTGCCCTCCCAGCTCATCAGCCGTCTCGTACAGAGAGACCTTATGGCCTCTCAGAGCAGCGACTCTGGCTGTCTCTAGACCCGCGGCACCACCGCCGACTATCATCACGCTTTTCTCGACTGCCGCCGGCGTTATCGCGAATGTTCCCTCTCTCCCGGCCTCAGGATTAACAACACAGGTGAGAGGTGTCATCCCCTCCCATAGAGGCAGCCAGCAGGCGTCATTACAGGCAATACACTTGCGAATGAGCTTATCCTGCCCTTCTTTTGCTTTGTTCGGCAGTTCAGGGTCGGCAATGAGAGGTCTTGTCATAGCAGTCATATCTGCCTGATTGTCCTTGAGGATACGCTCGGCAACCGCCGGGTCGTTGATTCTACCGCCGGCAAATACCGGCAGGTTTGTCACCTCCTTGATACCCGCAGCCATATATACAAACGGACTCAGAGGAAAATACATAGGTGGTACGTGTATTCCGAGCGTTGCCCCGGCACCGACATTTATATAGCTTAATCCGCCGCCAGCTTCCAACCGGGGTGCGATTTCTTTCATATCATCCAGTGTAATACCGCCATCCATGAATTCATCGCCGTCGAGCTTGATACCCACCACGAAATCGGTGCCTGCGGCTGACCTGATAGCATCAATGATTTCCAGGGGGAATCTCAGGCGATTTTCAACACTGCCCCCGTAGTCGTCACTGCGCTGGTTATAGAGTGGACTCATAAACGAAGCGACCAGCAGCCCCCATATGGCGCCAATCTCAACACCATCATACCCGGCTTCTCGAACTCTGGCGGCAGAATCAGCATAGTTACTTATTGTCTTCTTTATTTCCTCGACGTCCATTTCATGGGGCATTGCTTTCGGGAAAATACCTTTTCTCGGTATAGGGGATGGTGCCAGGGATGCCCCTCCCATCATCCTTTCGCCACCACCAAGATTCCCCGGGTGAAGGAACTGGACAAATATCTTCGTGCCGTAACTATGTATTTCTTTCACGAAATCGCTGTAACCCAGGATTGCCTTGCTGTCCATCATAGGCATGAAGTTACCCAGAGTGAGCCCCAGCAGCGGTTGCGACTGTATTAGTAGCCCAGCCCCACCTCTGGCTCTTGCCCTATAGTAATCTTTAAAACGCTCATCCGGGAGTCTATGAACGTGGGCACACATGAGTATTCTATTGGGTACAGTCACTGTGCCAATAGTGAGCGGAGTAAACAGGTGTTCATATTGCGCCAATGGTTGTCTCCCTTATTCTACCGCTGTTCTGGATTGCACATCGCCGTAATACGAAGTGTCAGACAACATAACCTGCTGATATTACAGAAATCAATACTAATTCCGGACTGTGCTCTATAAACGAGTAATATCAAGTCTTCTTAACGTAGGTTTTGTTGATAACATTCGTCGCGAAGCTATTGTAGAGTTGTACTACAGGCATAGCTTCCTCACCGCTACCCTGGAGAGATTTCATCATGGCATCGGTATCTGTGAATAACATTATTTTCATGAAGGCGGGTTCGCCATCCGATGTTTGCCAGACATCGTAAGAGTAGCAACCATGAGCCTCCCAGAATGGTTTTATCTGCTCGGTGGTAGCCTTGAGGTATTCGGCATGTTTTTCTTCGGGTACATCGTATGTAAATATCATTGCAGCAGTTGGACCAGCCATTTTATCCTCCTTTTTAGCCTGAAGGATAAATTATACTGTATTGAATGTCAAATGTATTCTCCTGAAAGAACCAGTTCATTTACCAATCGCTTCCCCGTGTCAGGATACAAACAAAAAGAGAGCCTCCCATTCGGGAGGCTTTTGATACTGATTAAAGTGTTGAGCAGTTAACCGTGTAGCGCCCGTTTCAAAGCCCGGTGTATGTCCGCGGTAAACCGTCTGGAGATATCCGCATCTGGTACCAAACCATCAAAAGCATGGCATCCTCCAGGGTACACATGAAGCTCGGTGGGGACCCCCGCCGCAACCAGTTTACATGAGTATTCGATATCTTCCCGGGCGAATAAATCAATGTCACCGATAGCAATATATGCTGGAGGTATCCCTTCCAGATTTATGGCTCTGAAAGCTGCTGCATAACAAGATATTTCTGCACTTCCCGGTTCACAGCCGAGGTATGAACGCCATCCAATCAGATTATTTTCACGTGTCCAGAGTAGAGTGTCCGGCAGAACGTCGCTTGCAGGAGCGATGTTGCAGTCGTTAATCATAGGGTAGACCAGTAGCTGGAAAATAGACTTGACCTCAGCGCGGTCGCGAGCCAGGATAGCCAGCCCGGCGGCAAGCCCGCCTCCAGCGCTGGCGCCGCCGATTGCGATACGAGTAGTATCTACTCTCAGTTCACCGGCATGATTTGACAACCACAGCAAAGCAGCGTAGCAGTCTTCGAGCGGGGCAGGATAAGGATGCTCCGGAGCCAGCCGATATTCTACCGAAACGACAACACATTCTCCGGCTAATGTGAACCGTTTTGCTGTCAAATCTTCCTGGTCGATGTCACCGAGTATATAGCCGCCCCCGTGAATCCAGAGTAGGGCAGGGAGTAATCCGGGCTGTTTTTCCGGTCGGTAAATTCTTACCCTGACGTCAGGAGACTTCTCCGGTCCCGGGACCGTCCGGTCTTCGGTAATGATGCCGGGAATATCCGGCATCTGCGCTTTCATCTCCGCCATCATCTGTTTGAGCGCGGCACGGGCGGCGGGCAGATTGTCGAAAGACGTTGGCGGCATCTGGCTTAACATCATCTTGATTGGCTCTTTGAGTTCAGGGTCTAATAACTCGGTCATATCTTGATTCATAAATTAACTCCTGTTCAGGAACACATAGAGAGTTTCCCGGCTGACCATGATTAATCAGGGTACAGTGACTTGGTAATTTGACACTCCGATTTTCAACAAATCCTTAAAAATCATGGCTGATTAGCTTCGATGGTGCGTGTCCCAGACCTGCTAAACACTTGTTCAGGGGTTTTCGTATCTTTGCCGTAACTCCTCTATATTATCTCGCTCACGTATCAGGAACTTCTCTCTCCCCTCCGTGTACGAAGGGAGGACCCATTTCATTTCCTGGAGGTTATTCGTAATAGTCGGTATCCATTGATAGGGGATGGAAATCAGTATCAGTCCCTCTTTGAACACTTCTTTTGATTTCATGCCGAAGGCCAGTCCGGTAACCGTGTAATTCACTTTGCCACTTCTAAATGGATAAATATAAAGCCATGAGCACCCCAGTACTCCTGTCGTCCTGGATTCCCTTATCTCGCCGGTAGAATAACTCATTGCCCTCAATACGATTTCTGCCTGACTGGTGTCGGCTGTGATAATAAACAGGTCCGGCTCGAACGCCAGCGTATCTAGTGCGGAAAAAACGACATAGTTAACAGTATCACGAGGTAATCTGGAAATGTGTTGATATAGGTTACTGTTCGCCCGAGGCTCCTGAAAAATTTCGAGCCTAATCCCTATCTCTCCACCCAGGGCGAATGCAGGAAAATCCTCCATCCCCAAAAGCGCTTTCCCAAAGCAAGTCTCGTTCTCCTTGGTGAAGTAAAATGGGGCGCCTCTTTGCTGCGCTTCTTTTAGCATTTCACAGAAAGAAATGCTCTTGTCTAGCTGCTCAATTCCTTCCGGTTTTGTGGGCAGAAACTTAACACCCACAGGCGGATTCTCAAAGTTGAATTTCTTGAAAATAGATAAATCAGTTGAAAGCGGTTTCATAGTACCCTCCTTAAAAACGTATATGCCCCTTCGCTTTCCCCTTAGCTGCAGGAAATTCAGGTAATACGAATTACTTCTTTATCAGTCAGTCTTTGCTTCAGCCGCATAAGGTCTGTCGAAGCGCTTGTCGTAGGCATTGTTTTTCTTTAGCATCCGATTCCAGTACATTAAATTGCTTACTATGCTAATAATCCGGAACTTCAGTCTGGAGAGTCTCTCTGGTTTAGCCAGACTTGCCACTATTTTCCTGTCAAATTCACCGGTTTTGCCAAATGCCTCACCGAGCTTGTAGAAAGATTTATACAGTCCACGGTTCATCAAGCCCGGTCCTGCCCTTATATTCTCACCGGCACCCCTGATTACCGTACCTTTATACCTGCACCCCAGGCGTTTTGCCAGTTTCTCGTAGTAACGCTCCAGATAACGGGAGTGCTCTGGTTCCGGGAAACCAGACTGCACAACAAACCCGATGTCGGGATTGCCTTCCCTCTGGCAAAGCGGCTCCAGCGACTCAATAAAGTCTTTCACCATTGCCGGCATGGCATCCACATATAGAGGCGATGCCAGTATTACATGCTCTGCATCCTGGAATAAACTGACAAAGGCATCCCTGTCTTTCACATCTTTCAGGTAGGCTATCTCATATGTATTTCCCTCTGTTGCCATGAAACCATTCAGGAAATGTTCCATAAGAACTCTGGTATTGCTGCTTTCACGGCGAGGGGAGCCATTAAAGACCGCTAATTTCATTTGCTACCTCCTCTATGGGGTCGCTGGTAACCCTGGTAAAACAGAATGAAGTCTTGAAATTGATAGCGTCCCGTCTGTAAATATCGGAAATAATTTCCATGTCTTCCTCATCAGTGTCTTTTCCTTTTTCCAGTAGAAGCGCCATCAGCGGATATTTATCATACCGTGATAAGTGGTGCATTTCGCCATCTACGAGTTCAAAGTAAGGATGAATCAGCGGTATAAACCTTTCGTGTGCTCTCTTGAGTAAAGCACTGGTAAATCCCATGACAACAGGTGAGGCAAAAAGTGCCAGATCAGAATTGATATACTGGCGGCGTATCTTGCGTGTATCATCTTTCACCACGCACTCCCCGGGCGTCTTCACCCAGCAACCAAAGCAACCACGGCAGTATTTCAGGTCCATATCCCTCAATGTAAAGATGGTTGTTTCATTTCTGTCTGACAAAAGGGCATCGGAGAGCTTCTTTAAATAATCATCAAACACGACGTTGCTTGCATCAGGATTCCCGTTCAGTATGGTAATTTTCATTGTCTTCCCCCTAAGCTATTGTGTATCGTCAGCATTCAAGTCACAACGTGCTAGTGGACACTTTAGCTAGTTGAATTGCCCTTGTCAAGCCACCCCATATTCCGGTTGTGCTTAAGTCTCTTTTTTTTATATACGCATGGAAGGACAGTGAGAGGCAACTTTATAACAGCGGTAGTGAACTATATGGCAACCAGAGTGAACTTGTAGGCCATACATGTCTCTAACATGTAATGCCCAGATTAATAGTTATAGTCTCATACTGAATTGGAGTCTGAAGGTTCTTTGTTATGTACCCCCAGCTCTACTTTCTCGTTGATTACCTGTATGAGTACGGGGGGTTTCCAGGTGGTGCCAGAAAGTTATTGGTGGATTTAGCCCGTTAGTTTTACCTCATCAAGCAAACTGTCTAGCTGCAGTTCTGATAGTTTTTCTTTTGTCGGCAGTCCCTCTTTAGTCCAGCCTCGAAGCTCGTAGTATTCCTGTAAAATGGTATCCCAGGGTACCAGTTTATTCTTATAAATACCTATGGTTCCCTCCTCGTAGGCAAGCTTACCCGCAAACCTGTCGTCTTTTACATCCCAGCCTTTTATTCTGTAGTTGTACAATCGTTCCAGGTTTAGAATCCGCTCGCCAACTTTCATCAGCTCATCGTAGGATACGTCCCAGCCGGTAATTTTATTAAGGATATCGGCATAGGTTGAGGGACCGAAACCTACCATCATAAACTGGGTGGCGGCGCCGAACATGCAGGTTACCAGGGCGTCGAACATGGCGACAAAATCCTCTGACCAGACTGAAAATTGAGCCTTGCCCTCCAGACCTCTAACCCAATCCGCGTCGACTTTCGGTGGGTCTCCGAAAATCTTCTTTTTCATATCATCGGGCATATCGAGGAGTTCAAGGCACCTTTCATAAAGCTCAAGGCAGGTCATCTCTATATATTGGGGATAGGTATCGCGGTTCTCCGGCAGGAAAGCCAGTTCCCAGACGTTGTGAAGTCGCAGCCAGTCACCTCCGCGCGGGTTTGTCAGGGCGCCGAAAGACCAGATTAATGCCTGGAGTTTGGCGTCTCTCTGTAAGGACGGTTTACCCTTCACCGTCTGCGGGATTATAGCTTTTGCTTCCGGACCTAACTTTTCCGCCATCACAGCAACGCCGTCAGCCAGTAAATTACCGAGTTTTCCATCCCGGTAAGCTGTCTTTCGTGCTACCTCCCAGATAAACTCTTCGTCACCACGTCGGAGTGTGAGGCCGTCTGTATCCTCGGTGGTTATCAGTCCTTTTTCGAATAGATCGACGGCATAGGAGAATGCCATTGTGAAGGAAGCCGGGTCAATACCAAGTTCCTGTGTTAACCTCTCTAGGTAAACCCAGGCGTCGAAGTCACTGATACCGATGTTACGGAGAACGACAGTAAGGAATGTCATGTGACCGCCGAGTTGCCTTGTCCCGGCATATTTACCCTCTTTGATTTGAAGCCAGTGATAGCAGGGAGCAAAGCAGTTGAGGCATGCGGCATTATTTATGATGGGAATGTCAGCTTCTTTCCGGTTTTCCGCCAGGCTGGTTCCTGTCAGAGGCCAGTTCGCAACAGCCGATAGTGATGTGGTGGAGCCGTGCTCTTTCCATAGTTTTAAAGTCGGTTCCTCTTCAACGAACTTGTTTGCAGCGTTATAAGACGCATCAAGCAGACCGCGCGGGTCATGTATCTGTATTTCTCCGGTGCCGCGTACCGCAATAGCTTTCAGATTCTTCGAACCCATCACGGTCCCGCCACCCGAACGTCCGGGACATGAAGTGGCATCACCACAGGCTACGGCGTACCTTACCAGGTTTTCCCCGGCGACTGAGGTGCTGAATACACGCACTTCTCCCTCGTATCGCTCTCCTACCTCTTCCCTTATTAACTTTACCGTTTCACCGGTTTCTTTCCCCCAAATATGGGTAGCATCCCTTATTGTTATTTCCTGATTATCTATGCAGATATAGACCGGTTTTTCCGCTTTACCCCTGACAATAATCACGTCGAAACCGGCATATTTCATGGCAGCGGGGAAATACCATCCAAACGAACCGGAAGAAAATCCGCCTGTTTCCGGGCTGATACAGCCCAGCATGGCGCGTCCTGCCTGAGGAGCGGCGGTGGCTGTCCAGGGTCCTGTGGCGATGATAATCTCATTCTCGGGACCGAGCGGGTCTATCGCTTCAGGGAGGTCTTTCCATAAAATCTTGGCGATAAATCCCTCACCGCCAATCCAGAGCCTGGGGTCAATATCATAGTCCCTGAAGAAGTTGTCTGCAGGGAATACCTGCACCTCATTATTCGTTAAATCGATTGTGGCTATATTCCCGGCATATCCTTTAGGTAGTGACATTCTTGTCATCACCGACGTTGTTTTCTTTTACTTCTCTCTCTCGAAGCTCGATTAGTCTTCTGGCGAGGTAGTCTATTTTTGGTATATTTGCTATGTTCTTGGGTAGGAACTGCAACGCATCGGTAGGGCAGAATTTCACGCACTGCGGGTCTCCTTCGCAAAGCTCGCACTTAAATACCTGTCGTCTGTCCGGGTCATATCGCATCGCTCCGAAAGGACATCCAGCCATGCACATACGGCAGCCTATACACCTGTCATAGTTGATTGTTAAGGCTCCGGTTTCATTATTTCTATTGATGGCTCCCGTTGGACATACGTACATACAATACGGTTTGTCACACTGCTGGCAGGTTAATGCCTGGAAAATGAGGTCATCTTCTTCGTCTATCCCGGTAATAGCGTGTCCCTCATGCCTGGCAATATGAAGACGTGCTTTGGACAGACTCGTTGCACCGGTATTATAAGTGGTACATGTAGTCATACAGCGCATACATCCTGTACAAAGAGCCGGGTCAAATACAAGGACTTTCTCTTCCATCTATATAAACAGTTCTATCCTATCTTGTAACAACCAACTAATATATATAATCGTAACTCACTCACAATGCCGCGAATTTGTCGAATCAGCCAATAGAAGGTATTAATGACTCTGAAGATATGACCTGTGCTGAGATTTGTCTCTGCGTTATTATAACATTCGCCAATTCCTATATCAAGGACTGAGTGCTTCATAAAACCAGAACCGAGTAATACTAAAAAAATCCGGGAAAAAGTAACCGTTTTAAAATTCCGGTTACTATAGCTGGGCGGTAAAAAAGACCAGACTATTTTAACTGTATGATATTTACGTCCGCCTTGCCGTTTTTAAGTTCCAGTATCCCGACCGTCCCAAGTCCGCTTTTATAATGCAAGAGGGTAGGGCTTCCGGAATTGATACAGAGGATGCCATCGCATCGCTCAACCAGAGTACGGTGTTCGTGTCCCGAAATAATAATGTCCGGTTTGCTGGACTGGACTTTATGCGGGGCAACCTTTTTTTGCCACCAGGCGGACAACCCTAAGACTGACAGCGGAGTAGGCGGACCCTCATGGATAAGCCAGATAGTATGACCTTCAAGCTGAAGTACGTGCTTTTCTTTCACGCGTTTGTCGGAGCTGAGGTAATCGTCATCACCCAGCGCAGCCAGCACGGGAGCTATCCGTTCAAGGGCGTCCAGCACGGAGTGAGTGTAAATATCACCGCCATGAAGGATAAGGTCGACGCCCTGGAATGCCTCCAGAGCCTGTTGAGGTAGCTCTCTCTCCCCCCAGGCGACGTGAGTATCCGAGATTAAGCCGATACGCATAGATATAGCTATTTTAGGTGACCCGGGTTCCTTCTGTCAAAAACACGTTACGTATTATGATAACACCATAGTCGATTTGATGATATTGTGTTATCATAATGACAGGTAAATGACAGTCTCAGGGGTACTGGAATGACAGGTAAAAAGACTGCGTTGAAAACGATTGTTGGATTACCAGCCTATAATGAAGAAAGATCAGTGGCGAGCGTTATTCTTCAGGCTAGAGAATACGCTGACAAGGTTATTGTCGTTGATGATGGAAGCACGGATAATACCTCTAGGGTCTCAAAGCTGGCAGGCGCTGAGGTTATTGAGCACGGTGTGAACAAGGGGTACGGCAGCGCAATAAAGACCATACTGAATGAGGCAAAAAACCAGAACGCTGATATCCTGGTAATAATGGACGCCGATGCCCAGCATAATCCTGATGAAATACCAACCCTGATGAAAGCTATTCGTGAGGGCTCAGACCTGGTTATCGGTTCAAGAGAGCTCCATAGAAGTGAAATTCCGGGGTACCGCCGGTTCGGTCAAAAGGTTCTGGCAAAGTTTACCAATATAGCATCACGTCAGAGCTTATCGGATACGGAGTCCGGATTCAGGGCGTACTCGAAGAAAGCTATATCCGAGCTAGAGTTGAAGGAAAGCGGCATGGCTATATCCGCTGAAACTATAACCAGAGCATCTGAAAAAGGACTTAAAGTGACGGAAGTGCCTGTCTCGGTTTCTTACACAAAAGATAGTTCCACTCTGAATCCGGTGGTACACGGTCTGGGTAATCTCAACCGGATACTGGTATTCATATCGGAAAGAAGGCCGCTGCTGTTTTTTGGTATAGTCGGATTGATACTAATAGTGCTGGCAATCATAGCTGGTGTCGGTGTACTTCAGGTATATTATGATTCTTATGTCTTTGCCACGGGGACTGCGTTAGTCTGTATGCTGCTGACGACGCTTGGAGTATTATGTATTTTCACCGGGGTCATCTTAAGTGTGCTGGTGAGACGTCTTCAGAAATAACATTTACTGAACAATCCGATAATAATACGTATTATCATTGATTGTTTTCATAATTTTTACTCTCATTTCCCCGACTCTTACACTGCTTGGTAGTATCAACTAGTCTAAAAAAATATGTGAAGCTATTGACACATGGCAATATTTAAGTTACAATTTCCACACATATAGACTGGAGCCGAGTTACTGATAACAGAATAAGGGGCGTTCGGAGGGTATTATTGAAAGTACTGATTATAGGAAATGATGCCAGTGTGACGGATACGGTATCGCTTTATCTTCAACTACGGTGGCCCGACATCGAGCTTTTTCACGCCTATCAAGGTAATACGGGGATAGAAACACTGAAATCTGAACCTATTGATATCGTTATTCTGGATATCAATTTACCGGATATCAGTGGTTTTGATGTTCTGGAAAATATCCGTACTTTTTCAAATGTACCTGTAATTATCCTTTCAGTCAGAGAAGACGAAGACGAAAAAGTCATGGGGCTTGAGATGGGTGCCGATGATTATATTATAACCCCCTTCAGCCCCAGAGACTTTATTGCCAGGGTGAATGCTGTTCTCCGCCGCGCCAACATTGTAAAAGATATTACCAGAGACCCTCTCATAGTCCGGGGCAATATAACCCTCAATCTTACCAGTGACGAAGTGCATTTTGGAAAAGAGACTACGGTTTTGACGCCCAATGAAACAAAGGTACTATATACTCTTATGAGAAATGCTGAGAGTATAGTAAGTAGTGAGGAGATTTCACGGAAGGTCTGGGGAGGAGATTACAAAAACAGTGACCGTGTGAGGACATATATCAGGCGGCTGAGGTATAAACTGAAAGATGAGCCGCCTGAGTTAATCTGCAACAAGCGTGGTCAAGGATATACGTTCATCGGTCTTGCATAGAACTACTTCCTCTATAAAAAAGAGAATATCTGGCTAGGTGAAGTAGATGAAAGGACGGTTCAGATGGGAAAACCTCTCCGCGTACTTTTCATTAATGATTCAGAAGAGGATTCCTTACTGATAGTACGTGAGTTAGAAAGTAGTGGTTATAACACGACATATCAACGAGTGGAAACACCTGAAGCGATGAATAATGCGTTGAAAGAACAGGTATGGGATACTATCATCACTGATTACCGTTTACCGGAGTTCGACGCACTACACGCTCTGCAAATAATACATCAACACAAACTTGATCTGCCATTTATTGTGATATCCAGTCAGGAGGGTGAAGAAGTCGCCGTTGAAATCATGAGAGAAGGTGCTCATGACTTTTTAACCAGGCAGAATCTTCAAAGGCTCGCTGCCGTCGTTGAGCGTGAGTTACAGGAAGCCCAGATGAGAAGCGAGAACAGGTTTGTTCATGAAGAACTTCTCATTGCAGAACAGAGTTTCAGTAATTCGCTGGATAATTCTCCCCTGGGTATATGTATTATTAGTGAAGGTGGAGAGATTCTTTACGCAAATCAAGCAATCCTGGATATCTATGGTTACGACAGCGTGGAAGAGATGGAAAATACACCTCTGGAAGACCGTTTTACTGCGGAGAGTTATGCCGAGTACAGTGAAAGGGAGCAGAACAGGAAGATGGGAAAGCCTGCTCCTGCACACTATGAGGTCAGCGTCGTCCGGAAGGACGGCGAAATCCGGCATATGCTGGTATCGAGTAAGATTGTAATATGGCGCGGAGAAGTACAGTACCAGGTACTGTACCAGGATATTACCGAGCGTAAACATCTTGAAGAGCTATACATCACCATTGCCAGGAGTTCTCCTATCGGAGTTTATATAGCTCAGGATAAAAAGTTTTGCTTTATAAATCCTCAATTCCTTGACTACACCGGTTATACAGAAGATGAGCTGATAGGCACGAACCCTGTTGAGCTTGTGCAAACTGAGGACAGGGTAAGAATTAGAGAACAGGCAATACAGATGCTAAAGGGGAAGCGTAGCGCTCCTTATGAGTTCAGGATTATTAACAAAAACGGTGAGGCCAAGTGGGGTATGGAGACGATTACCTCAATACATTACCAGGGGAGTCGGGCTATTCTGGGTAGTTTCATGGATATCACCGAGCGTAAGAAAATGGACGAGCAGCTCATCGTTACCAATCACCTGGCTTCGATTGGAGAACTGGCTTCAGGGATCGCCCATGAGATTAACAACCCGTTAACGTCTATTATCGGTTTCTCTGACCTGCTTTTATCCGGGGATGTTCCTGACGAAATCAAGCCGGACCTGGAGCTGGTGAATAATGAGGCGAAACGTGCCTCGCAAGTGGTCAAGAATATACTCACATTTGCCAGGGGGCAGCCGGAATCAAATCAGAAAGTAAGTATAAATGATGTCATCGAGACTGTACTGGACCTAAGGGCTTATGAGCATAGAGTCAATAATATTCAGGTAAATACTCAACTGGAGAAAAATATACCGGAAATAATGGCTGATGGTTTCCAGTTGCAGCAGGTCTTTCTGAATCTTATCATAAACGCTGAATATTTTATGGGTGAAGCACACGGAGAGGGGAAACTCAGTATCACCACTCTGCATACTGATAATATTGTCAGGGTAACTATTGCCGATGATGGTCCCGGAATTTCTCCTGAAAATATAACTCACCTTTTTAACCCCTTTTTCACTACTAAAGAGGTGGGCAAAGGGACCGGGTTGGGTCTAAGTATTTCTTACGCGATAGTAAATCAGCACGGCGGTATTATATATGCTGTAAACAATCAGGATGGAGGAGCTTCTTTTATAGTTGAGTTACCGGTCGCTCTCGAGACCGTGGAGTAAAACAGAATGGGTAATATTGATTCCTACATGAAAACAATACTGGTAGTGGAAGACGAGCCGGCAGTCTCTGCTTTCTGCGGTCGTGTTCTTACTGGGGAGGGTTATAAAGTGGAAACCGCCAGTAACAGTAAAATTGCTCAAGATATGGTCAAAAAAACCCAGTATGACCTGCTGCTGCTTGATATCAGGATGCCGGTGATGAGCGGTATAGAACTATATCAATGGCTGGAGAAAGAGTACAGTCAGATGTCACAAAAGGTAGTATTCACTACAGGTAGTATACTGTCAGGTGATACTAATAGCTTTATAGCACAAACAGGAAGACCGGTACTTGCCAAACCATTTACGCCCGGTGAATTAGCAACTATAATAAAAGAAACATTTATGGAAATAGCTGAATGACTGAAGAGCAGGAAAATATACTTATTGTCGATGATGAAGAATCTATCCGGAGATTCCTACGGCTAAGATTATCTGAAAACGGTCGCTACTGTCAGGAAGCTAGTAATGCTCAGGAAGCCTTGGATATACTGAACGGTGATTCGATAATAAGTCTGGTTATACTGGATATCGGTATGCGGGGTAAATCCGGGCTCGCTTTATTGCCGGAAATAATAGCTGGTTATCCGGATACGGCGGTAATCATGGCTACCGCTGCTACCAATATCAATACCGCTATCGAGTGTATGAAGCAGGGTGCCGATGATTACATAACCAAGCCTTTTAATTATGAAGAAATCAAACTCAGCGTGAACCGTGCTCTCGAGAAAAGAAAGCTTGAGTTAGAGATAAGGGAATACCAGCAACATCTCGAAGATAAGGTTACAGAGCAGTCGGGGAGAATCAGGGCTTCGTATCTTAACTCCATCAGGGCGCTGGTCTACGCTCTGGAAGCAAAAGACCAGTATACCAGCGGTCACTCACAAAGAGTGGCTGACATATCGGCTGCTATAGCCAAAGAATTACATTTACCCCAGGAGAGTATTGATAAAGTGGTATTGGCAGGATTGGTGCATGATATTGGCAAGATAGGAATAAAAGAGTCGGTACTGAACAAACCGGGGGCTTTGACTGAAGAAGAGCGTAGTCATGTCCAGAAGCACCCTGAAATAGGTGAGCGTATAATGGGACCGATTGCCGATGATGAAGAGATATTGCAGATTATAAGACATCACCATGGCTTCTTTAACGGGCGTGGTTATCCCGATGAATTACAGGGCTACCAGTTACCGCTGGGTGCCAGGATTCTGGCGGTGGCTGACGCCTATGAGGCAATGACATCTGAGCGTCCCTATCGGAGGGCGATGAGTGATGAAGCGGCCTGTAGCGAGCTGATACGGTGTAAAGAAACGCAGTTTGACCCTGAGGTAGTGGACGCTTTTTTAAGGTGTAAAGATAACATATAACATAGAAGTGCAGCTTCAATTTCCAGTATTAAGTAAATATTCAAAGGAGGGGGAAGATGGCTGGAGAACTGGGGGAAGCACTGATTGTTGATGACGAAGAGAACGTAAGGATTCTTCTTCGGAGGATACTTGAAGGAGCCGGTTACTCCGTAGAGACTGCTTCCGACGGCCAGGAGGCTATTAATAAAGCATCTCAGACGGATTTTGATGTTGTACTTCTGGATATCAATATGCCGATACTCTCTGGCGTGGAAGTATTGCAGTGGATCTCTGAAAACAAACCCCGGGTGTGTGCCATAATGGTAACCGCAATAGCTGATATACACTCCGGAATTGACTCAATGAAGCTGGGAGCTTATGACTATATTGTCAAACCTTTTAACAGGGAAGAAGTATTATCGAAAATAGGAAAAGCACTCCAGTATAAAAGAATGGAAGTAGAAGATGACAAATACGTACGCGGCCTCGAGAGGAAGATCGCGGAAAAGTCCCAGCAGTTACAAACGCAGTTCGCCGAGCTTGTAGAAACCCTTTCGCGGGAGCATAAACTCCTGTATGAAATGGCTGAACGCCAGCCTGGCGGAATTCAAGGATTCTTTAGGAGGTTGCCTAAAGAGCTGCAAAAACCTATGACTTCCACCGAAGAATATACTCAAACCGTCTTAAAAATACTGAGAAGAGAAGCTAATAAATCGGGTTACAAAGTCCCCCAGGATACCGATAAGAACTAAATAATACGGACTGAGATTTTCAGGGTAATCTAATGAGCAAGACACGTATACTGGTTGTAGATGATGAAGTCAGTATAGTCAAATTCCTGCGTGCCAATCTGGAAGCCGCAGGTTATGAGGTTCTGGCGTCTCTGGATGGCGTTGAAGGTATCAAGACTTTCGAGATGGGACTCCCTGACCTTGTCATTCTTGACATAGTGATGCCAAAGATGGACGGTTTTGAGGTATGCAGCAGGATTCGGGAGTGGTCACAGGTACCAATTATCATGCTCAGCGCCCGGGATGATGAGAGTGATAAGGTGAAGTGCCTTGACCTTGGCGCTGATGACTATGTTACCAAGCCATTTGGTGCCGCTGAATTACTTGCCCGGGTAAGAGCGGTAACGCGCCGCACTGAATTGATTTCAGTACCGACACGCTCTTCATTTACCCGCGGTGATTTAGAGATAAACTTTTCTCAAAGGCGTGTGACTGTATCTGACAGGGAAGTAAAACTGACCCCGATAGAATATAATTTGTTACAGGAACTCGTGCTTAACGCTGGTAAGGTGCTGACTCACAATCAACTGCTGGGCAAGGTCTGGGGACCGGAGTACACTGACGACACCCAGTATCTGCATGTATTCATAAGCCGCCTGCGGATAAAGATTGAGCCTGACCCCCTTAACCCGAATTACATTCTTACTGTGCCCAGAGTGGGTTACCAGTTTACAAACAATGCATAACATAAGAGTATAAGAGATTGCAGTAGTTAAAGAGAGGGCGCCCGAAAGGGCGCCCTCTCTTTTTCTCTGGAAATTAAGGGAATATTTAGAAGTTGTATCTGAATATTTAGATTTTGTTTTTTATTGTCACTATAAGCTGAAACAGAAAAAATAAAAAAGTTAATCGATTATGAAAAACGCTACTAGGGGGAAAATGGTTTTTACTCTGGCAGGGGTCGGACTGCTGATGAATGTTTTATGCCTCGGAATCAGTTTTACCCTGTTTTCATTCACGCTCGAAACAACCGGAGGAACTGGTGCCGAAAGCGATATCGCGAAGAACCTGACCGTCGAAAGCAGACTGGTTGGAACCCATACCGTGGAATATATTGAAGAGACCGTAACCGAGACTGAGTACGTCTATGTAGTTAAAAGCGTGCCTGTCGAGTTGCGGAATTTTATTAACCTTGAGGAACTGGAAAAATGGCTGCATGATAGGGAAGATACGAACATAGTACGTTTTCAGCAGACCGATAAGGTCCTGGATTGCGACGATTTTGCTTTTGAGTTACAGCGGAAAGCGCTGGAAGACGGCTACATTACATCTTTCGAGATTATAGGCAGGAGTGAGTATAACGAACTCTTCAAGACCACCATGCCTCTGGAACAGTCTCTTCACGCCATTAACCTGGCGATAATTGGTAATAATGTGTATTATATCGAGCCTCAGACCGATGAGATTGTCCTCGCCGCATATATGGACTGAGGTATAAGCAAGCCTGACAGGCTGATACAGCCAGAGATGAGTATAGAGCACGCCGAGGCGTGCTCTTTTAATTTCCAGATAAATATTCAGAGAACGTTTAGAACTATCCAGCACTTATTAAGTGTTTGTTTTGTATCCCGAGGGTAAGTTGAAGCAGGCAAGAAAAAATCAAGAGGAAAATCTGAAATGAGAAAAAAGTATTTAGCTCGCTTGTTTCCGGTCTTGGCCTTACTGCTACTCACTCCCTGGCCGATAGCCTACGCCCATGATAACACCAACGGAGAGGCTGACCGGGATATGGTCGAGATAACTGCAGCCGGGATTTCGGAAGCACCGAACATTAAAGTATTCGGAAGAGCAACTGGTGGAGTCGAACCGGGTGACCTGTTCTATATCGATTCTGCTGATAGTCCCATCGATGCGCAGGTGACGCTGTACATAACCAATACCGGGGAACTCTCGCAGTCATTCAGCTACATGATTTTGGAAGTAGGGATATATGTACTGAACAGTACCGGTGAGTGGGAAAGCCTGTATGCCGGTACCGATAAGCCTGCCGCCGAATCTTTCATAACAATGCGTGAACCCGCTGTGAGTTTCACACTACCCGGGTGCGCCAGATACAAGATGACCATTGATGGGGGCAGTTACTACTGCAACAACGCCGGTAACGGTGACCTTTCACCCAGGTTCTATCTGAGCGTAAACCAGTAAAAACAGAAAGGACCGCTGACAAAGGCGACGTACATGAAGAAGGAGGTACTGGGAAATGACAACAGGACGGAATGACAGGGTTTCTTTCAGTGATCACAATGAGCGGATGCGTGAGTTTCGCAGGTCTCATGTGGCAGTCGAACTTATCAACGAACCAAGGCTGGACGAAGCTGCTTCTCTGATGAGGCTTCATCATCTTAGAGCCCATCAGATTCAGCCGCAAACAGGAGGCGAGGTATTCTGCAGCGGTGTATTCGGGAGTGAGTACATGGCTCCCATATGGCGAGTGGCGCCGTACAGGCTGTCAATAAACTAGGGAATATACCCTTGCTTATAGAAGCAGCGGATATGTGACCGGGCAGTAAAAGGAGGTAACCATAATTGATTAGATATAGACCAATGAAAAAGGCAAGGGCATTAGTCGACCTGTCACAAACGGTTGATATGATGGAAACCGAGCAGATGGCACAAGCTCTGGAAAACCGTATGGTGAGACAGGACAGGCAAATCACCTGGATACACTGGCAAACTTCGAAACCTTCTGATACGGCCGATATGCTGGCGGAAGTAATAGTGGACCCGCAGGGCGATAACTCGACCTTGATGAGATTCATGGGATTTATAGATGAAACACTCTTTCATGCCGAAACCTACGGAAGTATCCTGCGTACCGCATATTCCTCGGACGGTTGTGTGTCACTTACCATCATAATTAAAACAGATAAATTGAACAGGCTGGTATCTCTACTGGGTGTTAAGCCGGAAGTAGAAGCGGTGGAGGAAAAGAAAGCAGCGACACCCGCCGTGCTTGAAAATACCAGAAAGTTCAGGGGTATACCGGTGGCGGAAAATGACAGGCCGAGAAGGAAGATAGATGTCAAACTGGCGGTGCCCGCACCGACAGTATCTATACTGGCAGTTTAGCTATGCGAATGAAAAGTATGTTAGAAATATACTACTATATGTACTCCGGTATTACTCGTATGAAACCTGTTATATGCGGAAAGGTGCGAACCGGTTTGACAAATAAATAAAAGTAGGTTAGAATTATATAACGTTAGAAAAACATAACTAGGAGTACCATATTGTGAAGACCAGAAGGGTTCTGCTGGGCATTTTCATCACCGCATTGGCGGTGACTGTTATTCTTATTTCCATAAGAGCCTATTATGTTGCTATTGCTCTAGTCATTGGGACCCTGCTTATCGGCTACCGTGAGCTTTGGTCCCTGATAAAGATGAGGAAGTTACCTCCCTTCGATGAAAGGATACGGGAGAACATCAGCAAATCGGTCAGGAACGGCTTTATCCTCCTTATCTCTGTAATCGTATTCCTGATGCTCCCCTTCGCTACCACCCTGGTTGCAAAACCTGACATTGCCGTCATTCTGGGCAGTCTACTTCTGGCTGGCGGCGCGGCATACCTGCTGTCTTACGTCTACTACGACCGGGTGGCACCAAAGCTGTGCAGGAGGAGGCTGAAAATGCTTAGGGTATTCCTTATTGCAACCGGTATATCAGCAGCGCTGTTTATTCTGAGTGTCTTTCTTCATAACGTACTGAGTGCTCTGTTTGGCTTGGAAGAACCGGTCTTCTTTACCCTGGCTGTTATCGTAGCGCCCTTGGGCTTCATAGTGGGAATTGTCGGCAGCCTGGTTGTCTTTATTCAGGGATTATTCACCGTAACTTCGTGATGAAGCCGGCGGAAACTGAACACTAATTATATATAACTGATGTAGATTTATGCAGAACAGGATTAAGGAACTTCGTACCAGGTTTAATCTTACTCAGGAAAAACTGGCTCATATTGTGGGAGTCAGGAGGGAGACGATTATCTTCCTCGAGCAGGGGAAATATAACCCTTCATTGAGACTGGCACACAATATTGCTATAGCGTTGAGGACAAATATAGACGAAGTTTTTATTTTCGACGACTGATGTTGTCAAAGGGGGTGTGAAGGTGAAATTGTTGGGCTGGTTGTTGTTCTATATCGGTGGGATAGGGTCCATTATCAGCGCCGGTTTCGGGAGCAGCTGGCCATTGTATACCTTCATCGTTCTTGCATCTTCAGGCGTAATCCTTATTACGTACTCTACCCAGCGTGATAGGAAAAAACGGGAACGGACAGTCACACATAGTCAGTTATTGCTAAAGAGGTAAAAATAAACCCCTATCACGGCTACCGCTTTGTTCGCGAGCCTTAAAGAGCTGCGTTGTGTACCTCCCTTATCACCCTGCTGAAACAGCACCACGCTGGATATTTACCTTTAATTATTCTGGTTGTACGAATTAGCGGGAGTCGGGGGTTACTAAAGGGCTATTTACCTTTAATGGTTACCGCTGCATACTAGACCGTATGCGTCAAATGTTGCTTTCTTAGCTTACGTGAGGAAAGTTCAGTACTTCTCTTTTCATAAAATTTACTGAAAAGCAATATATTTCAGGGAGGGGGAAACTTGAGTTATAACCAGAAGCCGTTGCGGGCAGAATACCTTACTACCGGAAAAGTAGCGCAATATTGCGGAGTAAGTAAGGTTACGGTTTTACGCTGGATTGATAAGGGATATCTGCAGGCGTTCAGACTGCCTGAGGGACATTACCGGATACATAAGGATGATTTTGACGAATTTATGGAGAAGAACGGTATCCCCTTCCGCGA
>CAZBAN010000020.1:23437-34714 GCA_964489895.1 uncultured Dehalococcoidales bacterium | reverse complement strand
AGCGCCCGATAAATGCCCGGTCTGCGGTTCCAGCATTAAAGCCTTCAAGCAGATAAGCTAGTGTTTTAGGATTCTTACCCCCTTATTCTCCACCATCCCCACCTCACCTTTTTTATCCGTTACTTTGCCGTCCAGTCTGGCTTCGAGGAGCTGACGGAGGATTTCTTTCATCCGGGGACCGGGTTTAATGCCCATTTTCTGGAGGTCATTGCCGGTGAGAGCAGTGCGTACATAGCGCAGTTTCGTTGAAAACAGCCCGATATTCCGTTTTACCTCCGGTGAGTCGCAGGCTATGGAAACAGAGGAAAAAGCTAGCCTGGAATAGTCGTGAAGGAGGCTGTAAATCCGGCTCGGTTTGATTTTCGCGTCGGCAAGCTCTTCCAGCTTATTTTTAAGGCTGCCGGTATCCCGCAGTACCCGGGCGTGTGCCCTGCGCAGCCTGAGACTGTTTATAAAGTCATCAAGCTCTCCGAGGCTGAGACGGTAAGTCAGGAGTGCCAGGTATAACTCCATCGGCACCGGCTCGGGTGAGGCAGCTTTACGGGCTTCTCCGAATTTCTGTTTCAGCCAGTCGTCGCCTTTCAGGGAGGGATGCAGTTTCTCCAGTACGCCGAGCTCTCCGGCGCGGGAGATAACCTTTTCCGGGTATTCTTCCTTCAGAACAAGCTCCAGCTCGTTCCGTATCCTGTCTTTGCTGACAGTATCCAGCATCTCGACATTCCGCACCAGCAATCTCAGCGTATCCGGTTCCAGCGTGAAACCCAGCCGCTGTTCGTAGCGAATAGCGCGCCAGATTCGGGTGGCGTCGTCTATAAAGCTGTTTTCGTGGAGAATACGTATCAGCCCGTTTTCTATATCTTCGCTGCCTTCATAGAGGTCGATTAACCTGCCCCATCTGCCGGGGGCAAGCTCAACAGCCATGGTGTTTATGGTGAAATCTCGACGGAACAGGTCTGAGTCCAGCGAGCCGGGCGTGACGGCAGGCAGGGCTCCGGGCCTGGAATAGGTCTCGGAACGGGCGGTGGTCAGGTCTACACTCCGGTCGTCCCATTTCAGATTGGCAGTCTTGAACCGGGAATGAACGGTCACCTTTGCCTGAGTTATCTCCGCCAGACGGAAAGCCAGGCTGACGGCATCGCCATCAGCCACCAGGTCGAGGTCAAGGTTCGTCCGTCCCAGGAGGAGGTCGCGGACCACCCCGCCGACCAGGTACAGGTTCTGCCCCTGGCTGGCGGCGATAAGACCGGCTTCCTGCATGAACTCCACCAGCTCTGCTGGCAGCTGCTTCTCGATTTTCTCCGATAGGTTTATTTCCTCTGTCATTTTCTTTTATCCGGTGAATCGTAGTCAGCATTATACCATTCCAGCTTACACCAGATGTGGAGAAACATAAAGAATCGTCCAATCTGGAACGATAAGCCCGTGGTAATTTTCAGGATTTCTCTTGACCATGAGTCAGCCAACTGGTAGGATTAAGAACGTGTGTAAAAATTCATGGCAATAATCGAGACCGAGTATCTAACCAAGAAATTAAAGACCTGGTGGCGGTAGATGATTTAGACCTTGAAATAGGAAAGGGTGAATGCTTCGGGCTGTCGGGTCCGAATGGTACAGGTAAAGCCACGCTCATCAGAATGATTAACGCAGTTTCGCCCCCTACCGCGGGTGAAATCCGGATACCGGCCGGTTCCCCTGACGTATGTGGTGCGTATCACCAGAGCACCGGTGATGGGAGAGTTTTACTCTGCACTCCTGCTGACGCTGGTTATTATCATCTGGATATTCGCTGTTTTCTTCTCTATACACAACCTTGTTTGCTTAGTCAATAATGCGTGGAAAAAATGAGTATTGAAAACGAAAGTAATACACAAATGATAAATACCACCGGGCGGTTGGGTAGCGCTCCTCTGGGGAGGCTGTTACTCAGCTTGAGTCTGCCCGGAATAGCTTCTCTGATAACCATGTCTCTATATAATATTATCGACACCTTCTGGGTGGCGAGGCTTGGACACGAAGCTATTGCCGCACTGACCGTTATACTGCCGTATTCCATATTGATTATGGCTTTCGGGGTTGGCACGGGGACAGGTGTGAGTTCACTGGTCTCCCGGCGTTTCGGGGAAGGTAAGATTGAGGTCACCAACCACGTCGCCGGACAGATTTTCTCGTTAACGGCACTATTCGGCGGATTGTTCCTGGTGGCTGCCGTATTCTTTACGCAGGTTATCCTGAAGGTCTGCGGAGCGACACCGGATATCATGGATTTCGGCAGGCAGTACCTGACCGTCATCGGTTTCGGGGCGCCTTTTGTGTTTTTTACCATGGTATCCTCCGAACTGCTGCGTGGCTCGGGAGACGCCCTCAGGCCAATGATATTTATGATAACCGCTGCGGTGGTGAATATCGTCCTCGACCCTTTCCTTATCTTCGGCTGGTGGATATTCCCGGAAATGGGAGTCGGCGGAGCTGCACTGGCGACGGTTATCGCCCAGGCAATCGGCGGCGGACTCGCTTTCTTTTATATCGTAGCCCGTAAATCTTCTTATAAAATAAAGCTGTCCTATATAAAGCCTGACATACCGATAATCAAGGATATCTATCGGGTAGGGCTGCCCTCCATGCTGACGGAAGTGCTGGAGAGCGTCTGCTTTATCCTGTTAAACAATATTCTGGCGGGTTTCGGCTCTATGGCTATTGCTGCCATCGGTATTATAATCCGTGTGGTCGACTTTGCCTTTATGCCTATTATCGGTGTTGCCGAAGCACTTCTGCCCATTATTGGTTATAACTACGGCGCCCGTATCTGGAAACGGATGTGGGGCGCACTCCGGTTAGCGGCGTTATGGCTGGCTCTGCTTATCGGTGTAGCCACTGTTGTCATGGAAATACTCACTCCGCAGCTTATCGGGATATTCACCCAGGAAGAAGAAATGCTGGCATTAGCCATACCGGCAATGAGGATTGTAATCGCGGTGCTGCCTCTCGTTGCCGTGACAATCCTGTTTATTGTGACCTTCCAGGGTATGGGGAAGGGTAGAGATGTACTGATTCTTTCCCTTGCCCGCCTGTTGATATTCTTTCTTCCCTTAATATATATACTGCCGTATTTTATGGGAGTAAGCGGTGTCTGGGTGGCGATGCCTGTTTCCGATGTATGCGGGTTCCTGTTATCCGGGTTCTGGCTGATGCGCGAGTATAAAAGGCTTCGCAAGACAGGTGAATGGGTGGATATGCCCGAAGCGGAATACAGTATAAAGTAGCAGGCAGCTCCATCTGTTTTATCATTGCTATTTCTAGCCCCTCTCTCTTATAATGAGTCCAATAACGGCTATGAAAGTGGTTTCGATTGTAGGGATGCCGGGGTCGGGGAAGTCCGAGGTAGCCGGGCAGTTCGAACAGAACGGTTTTACCAGGATAAGGTTCGGCGATGTTACCGACAGGGAGGTGGAGAAACGGGGGCTGGAGCTGAATGAAGAAAACGAGCGTACTGTCAGGGAGTCTCTCCGCCGGGAACACGGCGTGACAGCCTACGCAAAACTGAACCAGCCGAGAATTGATTCAGCCCTGAAAAGCACCGACGTGGTGGTTGACGGGCTGTATTCATGGGAGGAGTATTTATATCTCAAGGATTGTTACGGAGAAAATTTCCACGTGGTGGCGGTCTGGTCGTCACCGGAAACGAGGTATAAACGGCTGGCTGCCAGAGAAATAAGGGGTCTTACTGGGGGGGAGGCAGCCGGGCGGGATAAAGCGGAAATCGAGAACCTGAACAAAGCCGGACCCATCGTTATGGCGGACTTCACTATCATTAATGAAACCACCCTTGATGACTTAGTCAGGGAGACAAATAAGATTATTGCGAGGATAAAAAAATGACAGAATTTACCCGACCGGACTTTGATGAGTATATCCTCAAGATAGCCTCGGTGGTTGCTGAGCGTTCGACCTGCCGTCGTCATCATATGGGAGCGGTGGCGGTGAAGGACAAGCATATATTGACTACCGGCTATAACGGCGCTCCCGCCGGTCAGAAAGACTGCCTCGAACTCGGCTGTCTACGGGACGAGTTGAATATACCATCCGGGGAGAGGCAGGAAATTTGCCGGGCTATTCACGCCGAGCAGAACGTAATAATCCAGGCTGCCCTTCATGGAGTGAGTCTCGAGGGGAGCACGATATACTGCACCCATACGCCGTGCGTGCTGTGCGCCAAGATGCTGATCAACGCCAGAATAAAACGGTTTGTCAGTTTCGGTAAATACAGTGATGACAGGTTTATCGAGCTGTTCCGTGAAGCCGGTATAGAAGTTGACATAAAAGACAGACCACCATCAGAAATAACCTATCTGGACTAGGCGGCTGTTTATCAACCCCGTTCTTCTGCTACTGTTCATATAGCAGATAGAAGGTAAATAAGTACCATATGTCACATAAAAAAGAAAAGATATGGTTCCACGGCTCACCTTTAGAACTGGAAACATTACGAAAAGGGAGCACTATCACACTAATTGAGAAACTAGCCCAAATTTTCTCACATAAACCAGGTATAGTATCGGTATCTGACGATGGAGAAATTAAGCATGATGGAAAGTTAAAAGGAAGGGTTTACAGGATAGCTGAGGAAGTAACTGCTGATGATATTTATGAGCACCCTAAATCTTCTACGGGATGGGAGTGGCTAACAAACAGGGAACTCAAACTGGAATTCTTATACGAAATTTCATGTTCTCCAGACGATATACTGACTGATAGTGAAGTTAAGGAGCTTAAGACGCGTAAAGGCAGATGAAAAACCTTTCTTCCCCTATTTTGCCTCTGATAATATAAACCCATCGTCTATTCTCCATGAGCATTAGTAGAAGATATGAGTCCTGAAGAAATCGTTAGTAGTGGCAACAATGACGGACGGGAGTATCCGAAACGTCCGGTTGCCTCGGTAGCCGCCTGCGTGTTCAAGGATAACAAAGTGTTACTGATAAAGCGTGCCACCCCGCCCAGTCTGGGGAAATGGAGCGTACCCGGCGGAGTTATTGAACTGGGAGAGACTTTTGAGGAAACAGCAAAACGCGAACTCGACGAGGAGTGCTGCATTGAAATCGAGGTCGGTAAAGTATTCACCGTGGAGAATGCCACATTCCTCGATGAAAAAGATCGCATTCAGTTTCACTATATTATTACCTATCTTATAGCCTTCCATGCGGGCGGCGAGGCGCGTCCGGGCATGGAGGCTCTGGATGTCCGCTGGGCGACTCGTGGGGAACTGGATAATCTCGATATGAACCCTGTTGTCCGCAAGAATATGTCGGATGCTTTCGATATTGTGTATCCGGGGGATTAAGAGCTTGACACGGGTGATAAAATTGGTAGAAAGTAAGAGATAGTATGAGCGAGTCTATCGTTATTGAAAACCTGACCAAGTATTACGGTAAATTTCTGGCACTCGACAGTCTATCTCTCAGAGTGGAGGAGAACGAAAATCTCGGGCTCCTCGGACCCAACGGTGCCGGAAAAAGCACCACCCTCAAGATACTGTGTGGTCTTATCCGTTCCTCCTCGGGGACGGCTTTTATCGATGGCGTGAACGTGGCGGAGAAGCCGGTGGAGGCGCTTTCCAGAATCGGCGCTATCGTGGAGACACCCGAGTTCTACTCCTATCTCACTCCTGAAGAGACCCTCATGTACCTCGGTCGGATTCGCGGGATGAAGGGGGACATGCTGAAAAAGCGGATTAAGGAAGTGATCGAGCTTGTCAGGCTGGAAGATTGGGGCAAGGTCAGGATAGAAAAATTTTCAAGGGGGATGAAGCAGCGCCTCGGACTGGCGCAGGCTCTGCTTCATGACCCGCCGGTCCTGATTCTGGACGAGCCCGGGCTGGGACTCGACCCCAGAGGAGTGGTGGAGTTCCGGGGGATAATTGAGGAAGTGGGGAAGGAGAAGACGGTTTTCTTCGCCTCGCACCAGCTGACTGAGGTCACCCAGGTATGTAACCAGGTAGCAATCATCGACCACGGTAAGCTGCTGGCTTACGACAGCATCGCTCAACTGGAAGCAAAATACCAGTCGCTTGAGCAGGCTTACCTTGAACTGACGGGAGGCACCTTTGAGCGAATTTGAAAAGCTGAGGCTGGTTGCCGGTTATGAGTTTATAAAACACCTCCGCAGGAAGCGGCTGTACGTCATTCTCGGTTTGGCGTTTATCGCGGAAATTGCCGTCCTCATTCTTTTTCCCGTGCTGATGGATAAATACCCTGACAATGTCATGGCGATGGCTGCCGTACTCACTGTCGGTCCCAGCCTGGCGACTATCGGAGCGGTATTTTTCGCCGGGGACGCAATAGCCGGGGAATTCGAGAGCAAGACTGGTTATATACTCTTCACCAATCCGGTGCGGCGGATTACCCTGATAACGGGGAAGTACCTGGCAAGCTGTGCCGCGGTAATACTGCTCGTTATCTTCGGGTATATAATAACTGCCATTTCACTCCAGGTGATATACGGTGAAGTGCCGGTAGAAACGGCAAAGTCATTCGGTTTATGCCTTCTCTTTGCCGGTTCGGTTATCTCCGTGACCTTCTTGTTCAGCTCGATATCCAAGGGGTCAATGGGAGCTACCGTTATTACCCTGGTCTTTATAATGGTCATTTCCGGGATTGTTGAGAGCGTACTGATGATGGCAGGTAAACCGTACTGGTACATGATATCTGCCTGTGGAGATAGCGTTGCGCTGGTCTACGGAGGGATGGAACTTTTTATGGAAGGGATGATGCCTGCAGGTGCTATGAGTATGGTGCCCTTTGAATTCAAGACGCCGGACATCGGTCTCTGTGCTTATTCGATGGTCGGATATCTGGTGGTGTGTTTCGTCCTGAGCCTCTTGATAAGCAGGAGACGGCAGCTGGCTTAGGTGGATTGTATGTTTACTATCCGAGATTTTTGCAGGCTGGTTTATTAGATGTCGGTACCGCGTGCAAAGGTAATTATCAATCCGGCTGCGGGAGCCAACTCAACCTACAAAAAGTGGCCCCAGGTAAGTTATCTGCTGAATCATGTCGGCCTGACCTATGACCACGATTATACCGAGGGAGTGGGGCATGCTATAGAGCTTGCCAGGACTGCGGCCGCCGAAGGTTACCGTTACCTGGTTGCAGTAGGCGGTGACGGAACGGTAAACGAGGTAGCCAATGGCATACTTCATTCCGACGACTCGGGTGAAATGATTCTCGGCGTGGTCAGTACCGGTACCGGCAGTGATTTTGCCCGGTCAACGGGTATCTCCAGGGATTATGCTAACGCCTGCTCAAACCTGACCGGTTCACGGAGACTTACAATCGATGTGGGTATAGTTGAATACCAGAATAATGGGCAGACCACTCAGAGGTTTTTCGTCAATGCGGCCGGCGTGGGCTTCGACGCGGCTGCGGTGGAGTCCACCGAGCGTATGCCGAAGTATTTCGGCGGTACCATTCCTTACCTCGCCGGCCTGCTCCGTGCCCTGATTAGTTACCGTAACAAGTCCGTCGTGCTGGATATCGATAACAGGAGTGAAGAAACCCGTATTTTAAGCGTGACAGTATCCAACGGTAACTACCTCGGCGGTGGGATGCACGTGGCGCCCGATGCCAGCATGGATGACAGCCTGCTGGACGTGATGGTTATCGGCGATATAGGTAAGTTTGACCTGCTGAAATCCATACCGATGGTTTATAAGGGGACCCACGGCAACCATCCCAAGGTAAACATCGAGAAAGCGACCAGAGTCAACGTTGAATCGTCGGAAAGGGTCCTGGTTCACGCCGACGGCGAGCTGCTTGGCGAAGGTCCGGCATCCTTCCGGCTGATGCCTGCGGCTCTTAGTATCGTCGTCTGAGCAAGATATTCAGCCGATATTTTCATTCAGGTAGGTTCCGTTGTAGCCGTCTGTCTCGCCGCTCAGCCTGAAGAAAACGAGCTGTACAATCCTGGCGTTCCTCTGCACTTTGAATCCCTGTCGGTTATACACTACCAGCAGCGACTCGGAACGTCCCGAGTAGCCGGCGTCCCATACGGCGGTACCTACCGTTACGCCGCAGCGGAGCAGGCTTGACCTGGGTCTGGCTAATGCCATAACATTGTTAGGCAGGTGGACAATCTCATTATAGGTGATAGAGTAAGTGCCCGGTTGCAGGTCGATAAAATCCTGCCCGTCAAATTCCAGAGGAGCTAAATCTGAGACCACCCTCTGGCTGTTGCTGACGGCTATCTGCCCGGGTGTCCGGAGCGTGGCGATATCACGGAGGGTGATATCGAAGCCGTTGGGCTGCAACTGAGCGCCAAGGTCCAGGTAGTCTTCCAGCAGAGGCGGCTCCTGCCTTAACAAACTGAGGATGTCCTGTCTGGATAATACGGCTGTCATTTTTACTGGAAGTAGTATAACATTTTTACAGAGCTGGAGTGGTAATGTAGTGTGGCGAGAATGCTGAATGGAGAGAAAACAGTTGGCGGATAAACGGTACAAACTCCTGGTGGTGGATATTGACGGCACGCTGCTGGGTATTAGCGGGAATGTCTCCGAGGTAGACAAAAAAGCGCTGGATGATGCGATTGCTACCGGTATGCAGGTGTCGCTGTCTACCGGAAGGGTAGTGCAGGCGAGTCTGAGGTATATCAATTACCTGGCGCTGGATGGCTATCATATGTTCTTTGACGGCGCTCTGGTATACAGCCCGGAAAAGGACGAGGAAATATACGTCGAACTGATTACTGAGGAACTGATAGAGCAGATGCTTGATTTTTCCCGTATAGTGGAACTAGACTTTGACCTCTACTCGGCAACTAACTTCTATGCCGAGAAAGAGAGTTGGGCTACCGATATCCGCCGTGACTTCTTCAAGATAGAGCCGACCATCGTGGATTTCAGGGATATCATGCGGACAGAGAGGATTATCAAGGGCACCCTGGTAGTCTCCTCTCCTGAGGATAAGGCTAAAGCCGGTGAATTTTACAATCACTTCAAGGACAGGCTTAGTTTCTCCTGGAGCTCGACGCCAGCCTACCCAGATGTCGATTTTATCAACATAGTCGCCCATGACGTGTCAAAGGGAAAAGCCCTTGAAGCCCTGGTCTCATTCCTGGGGGTATCCATGGCTGAGGTTGCGGCAATAGGAGACGGACGCAACGATATCCCGCTGCTGTCTTCGGCGGGGCTGGCTATAGCCATGGAAAACGCTCCCGATGAGTTGAAAGAGATAGCCGACCACGTTACTCTCGATGTCGACCACCACGGCGTCGCTGCGGCAGTAAACAGGTTTTTGCTATAACTGGCTGTGGCGGGGTTATCAGGTATCTTTATTGACGCCGGGTAGAGTTATGAACATATCCGGTTACGTGATGAACGACGAGGTGGAGCGGGGGCTCAAGTCGGTCGGGTAAATATCAGGGCGGTGCTAACTGCTTATTCCTCCGTGTCAGGAGCGGTGCTATCCGGTGCTTTTCGTCTGAAATACAGGACGGATACTAGAAATATTACCAGTATCAGGCAGCCGGCGAACGTGCCGATGAGTTTCCAGTCGAGAGAGAAATTGGCGGTGACGGTTTTTTCGCAGTCCATCAATATATACTCAGGGTTATTCTTACCGGACAGGTCTCCGCTCCAGCCGGAGAAAACGTGGGCGTAGGACGGGACTGCTTCGAGAGCAACAACGGCAACGCCATTGTTAAATGTCTTAATGTAGGGATAGGAGGTCGGTATAGTCTGGTCTACTATTACATAACCGCTGTCTTCGCTGACGTCCACGGTCAGGTCGAAAGTGTCGCCGGCTCAGCCCGCCTCGACAGGTTCCGGCGGGACCAGGCTGATTACCATCAGCGATAATGCCGATATCAGGAGAAGTCCCGTTAAGATTTTCATAAACCGTCTCTGGATGATTTCCGGTCTCCTATCCAGTATGTATTATCGGTGGTGGTGTTTGATTATCTCTGGAACAGGCGTTTCCACCAGGGTCTGTTATCGCCGTATCCTTCAATGACGAAGGAGTTTTCGCATTTACCGCATCGCCATATCTTGTATTGCTTGTTGTAATAGGTATGTGAGCTTCCGCAGCGGGGACACGTTGTCCTTATTTTTCTTGCCGTTTCCTTATCGAGCTGGTCCCAGTATTCATCGTGCCAGCCGGGACGAACAGGCATGACAGCCTCCTGATATGGTGTATGGTTCTATTATAGCATTTTTCTTGTGTATGCTATTCCTGATTTACATATGTAGTTCAATTATATCGCCGTCCTGAAGGACGTGGTCTCGCTTCACTGTTATACCATCGTGCTTCCCCGAGCCCCATATCCGGGCGAATTTCAGTTTAGCCTGGAAATCTTTATGGACTTCCGTGGCGGCGTCTTCCAGCGTGCTTCCCCTGGGGAGGACTATGGGGTCGCTCATGTCCGGTTTCTGTCCCGGGGTTTTTGTGTATACCCGGATGATATCGAGTAGCTGGAAAAGTTTCAGTTTCAGTTCTTCCAGCCCTGTTCCCCTCGTGGCTGAAACAGCCACGACCGGCAGTTCGTCGCCATACAATTCCTGTAACATTATGAGGTTAACACGGGCTTCTTCAAGGTCTACCTTATTGCCGATTATCAGTGCCTTTTTATCATAATGAGTGCCTTCTTGCTCCTCTTCGGTCGGCTGCGTACCGATACTTATTCTCATTTCACCGAGTTCTTTAGTGACTATCTCCATCTGGGGAAGAGGGTCTTCACCAAGGTCGACTACAATCAGAAGGGCGTCAGCCCTTACCAGATTCGGCGGCAGCAGGGGCAAGGTGGAGCCTGTTACCAGCGGCGGGGTGTCTATTAGCTGCACCTGTATATTCTCGAACTCCATCATTCCGGGGGTGGCGGTAAGCGTGGTGAAGGGGTAATCGGCTACCCTGGGAGATGCGTTGGTCAGACTGGCTACAAGCCGGGATTTGCCTGCGTTGGGAGGTCCGATGACCGGAACCTGGGCTGCTCCCTCTTTCGGGACGGTCATAGAAGTCCTTTGAGATGCCGCTTTCTTATCAGATGATTGTGTCAGTTTGGCGATTCGCCTTCTCAGGTCGGCTTTGAGGTGGTCGGTGCCCTTGTGCTTGGGCATGATTGCCAGCATTTCTTCCAGCGCGGCTATCTTTTCCGGCGCGGTCTTTGCCTGCCGGTAGCGGTCTTCAGCTTCAAAATAGTGCGGCGGTAAGTTAGTTGGCATTTTTTATAAATATTCTTTTATTCTCTCTGCCAGGTCGGGGGTTATGCCTTTCGTGGCAGCCAGTTCTT
>CAZBAN010000020.1:0-23337 GCA_964489895.1 uncultured Dehalococcoidales bacterium | reverse complement strand
TCTTTTATTCTCTCTGCCAGGTCGGGGGTTATGCCTTTCGTGGCAGCCAGTTCTTCTTCGGATGCCTCCCGGATTGCCCTGACGGTTCCGAACTGCTTGATGAGCGCCCGTTTACGTTTCTGACCGATGCCGGGTATCCTGTCCAGAGAGGAAGACATAGTTTGCCGGCGGCGGACTTTCTGGTGATAGCCGATGGCGAAGCGGTGGGCTTCATCTCTGAGCCGTTGCAGTAACTGGAGTCCGGGTGAATTGAGAGGCATCCTTATTGGCGAACTCTTTCCCGGGACAAAAATTTCTTCGTGCTCCTTGGCTATGCTGGCGACGGGTATTGACCCGGCACCTGTTTCCTTCATTACTTCAAGTACCGAGTTAAGCTGTCCCTTTCCGCCGTCGATGAGGACGAGGTCGGGTTGGACTGCCCAGCTTCCCGAAGAAACGGTATTATCATTATCTGCGTTGAACCGTTTGAACCGCCGCTTTAACACCTCCTGGAGCATGGCGTAGTCGTCGGCCCCGGACACGGTTTTGATTTTAAACCGCCGGTAGTTGGACGACTTCGGTCTGCCGTCTTCAAAGACCACCATACTGCCTACCGCTGCTTTCCCCTGGATGTTTGAAATGTCATAGCACTCCATGCGTGAAGGCGAGCGGGGCAGGGCAAGTTCTCTTTCTATTTCAGCCATAGCTTCCTCTATCGCCGGGTAGGTAGCCAGTTGCTTTATCTTTAGCTGCTGCAGACCCTGTACCGCATTTTCAGCGACGATGTCCACCAGCTGTTTCTTGCTGCCCCGGTGCGGTACTTGAATGCTGACTTTGCTCCCCCTTTTGCTCTGGAGCCACTCCTCTATGACCGGTCTGTCCTCGATAGGATGCTGGAGAAGTATCAGGGGCGGTATATACGCTGCCGAGCCGTAAAACTGCTTGACAAAGCTGGTCATTATGGACTCCGGTTCTTCGGAGCTTGTTCCCTGAAGGGTGAAGCTTTCCCGTCCTATCAGTTTGCTGCCGCGGACGAAGAAGACCTGGACGTAAGCCCGGTTTCGCTCGGTAACAAAGGCAATAACGTCCTGTTCGCCCCGTACTTTGGTGGCGATTTTCTGGCCTTCGATAACCCTTCTTATCGACTGTACCTGGTCTCTCAGCAGGGCAGCTTTCTCAAAGTCCAACGCCTCGGAGGCTTTCTGCATCCTGTTTTCCAGCGTACGGACTATTGTTTCCTGCTTCCCTTCGAGAAATCGTATCACCTGCTCTATCATGTCCGAGTATTCGGGCTTGCTCACCGCACCGATGCAGGGTCCCAGGCAGTGGTGTATATAGTAGTTTATGCACGGTCGCTGTGCATTGCCGGTTATTTTTTTGGAGCATGAGCGGAGAGGGAAAATACCTTTCAGCACTTTCAATGTCTGCTTTAGCGATTTGGCACTGGCGAACGGCCCGAAGTAACGTCCTCCGTCATCTTCGATACGACGGGTGAGAATAACCCGGGGCCATTCTTCATTTAATGATATTTTAAGGAAGGGGAAAGACTTGCCGTCCTTGAGACTGATGTTGAAGCGTGGCTGGTGCCTCTGTATCAGGTTGTACTCAAGTATTAAGGCTTCCTGTTCTGAGTTGGTGACGAAGAATTCGAGGTCGGATATCCGGGCTACCAGACGCTGGGTTTTCTCGTCCAGGCTCCGTCCTGAGCTGAAGTATGACCTGACCCTGTTGCGGAGAACGGATGCCTTGCCCACGTACAGAATACTGCCGTCCGAGTCTTTAAAGATGTAAACGCCCGGGCTGGTGGGCAGCTGCCTTAGCTGTTCTTTTATAAGCTCGCTTGTCAACCTTATTCACCTGGCTTTCAGGATAATTATATCCCCTTCAGGCTGACAGGGTAAACTGTGTGCCGTAAGTGAGATGGTGGTGAAGTCCAATAAGTCTGATTACGCTTCCGCATTCAGAGTGGTGAGAAACTCAGCGTTGTTCTTCGTCTTCTTCATGCGGTCGAGGACTCTTTCCATCGCTTCGGCATAGTTGGGTGAGTCGGAGGTAATCATTGATACCATGCGTCTCAGCAGCCACGCTTTCTGCAAAGTCGGGCCGTCCAGCAGCAGTTCTTCGCGTCTGGTACCGCTGCGTTCGATATCTATCGCCGGGTATACACGCCGTTCGGCTAACCGGCGGTCGAGGTGGACCTCCATATTGCCGGTACCTTTAAATTCCTCGTAGATAAGGTCGTCCATGCGGCTGCCGGTGTCCACGAGGCAGGTAGCTACAATGGTCAGACTGCCACCCTCTTCAGTGTTGCGTGCGGCGCCGAAGAAGTGCTTTGCCGGGTAAAGGGCACCGGGGTCGATACCGCCGGACAGGGTACGTCCGCTGGAGGGCATAGCCAGGTTGTACGAACGGGTGAGCCGTGTTATGCCGTCGAGGAGCATGAGCACGTCCTTGCCGCTCTCAACCATGCGCTTTGCCCTGTTCAGTGCCAGAGCTGCAACGCGGGTATGGTCTTCAACAGGCTCATCAAAGGTGGCGGCGATAACCTCGCCCTTGACCGAACGCTTCATATCGGTGACTTCTTCCGGTCGTTCGCCGATAAGGCAGACCATCAGGTGAATATCGTTATAGTTGGCGACGGCGGAGTTGGCTATTGATTTGAGTATTGTGGTCTTGCCGGCTTTCGGCGGCGATACAATCAGACCTCTCTGACCTCTGCCGATGGGAGCAACAAGGTTGAGCAGGCGTGAAGCCAGGTCATTGTCAACCCCTTCCAGGTTAATCAGTACATCGGGGAAGGTGGGTACAAGCGAGCCGAAGTGGGGGCGGTTTTTAGCCAGCTCGGGATTGATTTCATTGACCGCTTCTATACGGAGCAGGCTGAAATACTTCTCTCCCGCCCGTGCCGGCCTGCCCTGGCCGACAACCATATCGCCGTCACGCAGACCGAAACGCCGTATCTGGGACTGAGAAACGTAGATGTCGGTTGAGCTGGGCAGGAGAGACTCGTTTCTGAGGAATCCGTAGCCGTCACTCATAATCTCCAGAATACCGCCGCAGAAAGTGTTGCCTTCCTGCTCGGTATATGCCTGCAGCAGGCGTATAATCAGGTCCTGCTTCTTAAGGCCGGTGTAGTTGGATATACCCATCTCCTTGGCAACCTCGACCAGCTCGTCTCTGGTCTTGTTTTCAAGCTGGCTGATATCCATTTTTAAAATTTCACTGTCCATGGTTTTAGATTTCCTTTAACGTAAGTTTGGATTTTTTATTACTTCTTTTGAGACTGTCGCCAGTCGGAAAGAAAACGGTTGATACCAATGTCCGTAAGGGGGTGCTCCATCATCTTCATCAGAACATCATATGGAACGGTGGCGATATGGGCTCCGGCTCTGGCGGCACGCAGGCAGTGTTCGGGGTGTCTGATACTGGCGGCAATCACCTCGGTGTCAATATCGGGGTAATTATCATAGACGTCCAGTATGTCCTCTACAAGCTGCATGCCGTCCTGTCCGATGTCGTCCAGTCTGCCGACGAAGGGGCTCATGTAAGCGGCGCCGGCAAGGGCTCCGAGCAGCGCCTGGTTTGCCGAAAAACAGAGAGTCATATTCACCTTTATATTATCCCTGGCAAGGGCTGAAGTTACCTCCAGCCCCTCGGCGGTGGCGGGTATCTTGATAACGACATTCGGTGCCCAGGCAGCCATCTGGCGTGCCTGTTCAATCATCGGCTCCACTCCCTCGACCACCACCTCGACTGAAATCGGTCCCGGTATTATTGTGGCAATCTTCTTTATGGTGGCTTCGTAATCGGTCGCTCCAGCTCTGTACATCAGAGTGGGGTTGGTGGTAACGCCGCTGACGACACCAAGTTTAGATGCTTTTTCAAGCTGTTTAATGTCGGCTGTATCAAGAAAAATGCGAATCTTGTCTTCCCTCAAAAGTGTATTACTAATCCGCTGCCAGTGGCATTGACGTCTGAGCCCCTTCTCTCAGTACGTCCTTGGCGCAGCCGATAAAGTCCCGGAATAACGGGTGGGGACGGCTGGGTCTGGAGCCGAATTCGGGGTGGAACTGGCAGCTGACCATCCAGGGGTGGTCAGCCAGTTCGCATACCTCAACGAGCTTATCATCCGGAGACAGTCCACTGCAAATCAATCCTGCTTCCTCCAGCTGGCTGCGGTATTTGTTGTTAAATTCATAGCGGTGCCTGTGCCGCTCTTGAATAAGGTCTGTATCGTAGGCGTTACCTGCGCGGCTGTTCTTGAGCAGCTTACAGGGGTAATTACCGAGACGCATCGAACCGCCCATATCCTCTATACTATCCTGCTCGGGAAGGAGGTCAATGACGGGGTAGGGAGTGGACTCGTCGAATTCGGTCGAGTTGGCGGTTTCCGAACTAAAGGCATAACGGGCAAATTCTATTACCATGACCTGCATTCCCAGGCACAGTCCGAGATAGGGTATTTCGTTGGTCCGGGCGTATCTGGCTGCGGCAATCATGCCTTCTATCCCTCTGATACCGAACCCGCCGGGCACGATTATACCCTGGGCTGTACGCAACTGGGCATCACAGCCTTCCGTTTCCAACGATTCAGACGGGACCCATGTCATATTAACTTCCCTGTCGTGGAAAAGCCCGGCGTGATAGAGCGCTTCGCGGACCGAGTAATAAGCGTCCTGAAGCTCCACGTACTTGCCGACCAGGGCGATATTTACCGGCTCGCGGGGCTCCTTGAGAGAATCCACCAGTTTTTGCCACTGGGTAAGGTCGCTGTGATTTGTCTGCATTTCGAGCTTTTCCACGATAATCTGTCCCAGCCCTTCCTCTTCGAGGGCGAGCGGTACCTCGTAAATGGAAGGAATCGTGGGCATGGGGATGACCGCTTCCCTCTCTACGTCGCAGAACAGGGAAATTTTGTCCCTTATCTCTTCGGCGATCGGCTGGTCGGCGCGGCAGATGATAACGTCCGGCTGGATACCGATACGGCGCAGCTCATTGACGCTGTGCTGGGTGGGCTTGGTCTTCAGTTCTTTAGTGGTGGCAAGGTAGGGGAGCAGAGTGACGTGGATGTAGAGGACGTTCTCCCGCCCGACATCGTTCCTCATCTGCCGGATGGCTTCAAGGAAAGGCTGTCCCTCGATATCGCCCACCGTGCCGCCTACTTCTATAATCAACACTTCCGCCTTGGATTTTTCAGCGAGTTTTGTAAACCGCTGTTTTATCTCATTTGTAACGTGTGGCACCACCTGTATCGTGCCTCCGAGAAAATCGCCCCGCCTCTCCTTGGCAATCACGGCGCTGTAAATCTGACCGGAGGTTACATTGGACTCGCTGGTGAGGTTTACATCGACGAACCTCTCATAGTTGCCCAGGTCCAAATCTGTCTCGGCACCGTCCTGAGTGACGAATACTTCGCCGTGCTGGTAGGGTGACATTGTGCCGGGGTCTACGTTAAGGTACGGGTCGAGTTTCTGCAGGGATACGGTGATGTTTCGACTCTTGAGAATGGTACCTATCGATGCGACGGTGATACCCTTACCTACCGAACTGACTACACCACCGGTTACAAATATATATTTTGACATACAGGAAAAACCAAGCAATAACTCAAAAGTGTATGAAAGACAACATTACGTTGGAATAAAGGAAAGAAATGGGTTTAGGGGTTTTTTCCATTATAGGTAACAAATATAGGTTTGTCAAGTTCTGGGCCCTGGAGGTTTATATTACATCTACTTGATAGTTTCATCCTCACCCCCTGTACATCTCCAGCTAGTATTATAAATCTTGTCCGGGAAATCAAACACCTGTATCGAGTTTATTTTCTTTCCAGGTCGGTCCGCGCCCTTCTGGCTAAAAGAGGAGCGGAAATCTCTCTCAGGACACGTATTTCCTCGGCTGTGGGAGGGGTGGTGTCTTTCAGTTCGGGAGATATTTTAAGCTCCCAGCCGGTCTCATCCCTGACCCTGTCCAGCGTTATGCCGCAGCCGGTATGAACGGATGTTAGCACCATTTCACCGTTTTCGAATTCATAGCATCCCAGGTCTGATACCACTGCTACCGGTCCCGTGCCCGGTCTCATGCCCACTTCTTCTCTTCGCCCGGGTTTACCGTCGAAGTAGCCGGGGCAGGTATTAAACTCGACTTTTTCCGGGAAGCGGCGTCTGGTCTGGTTAAGCATGACACAGGTACGGTCGCAGAAGGTCATCACATCATTGGCACCACCGCTCCCGGGGAAACGGTGAACAGGATTATAATAATCTCCAATCACGGTATCATTAACGTTACCGTAGCGGTCTATCTGCCCGGCTCCTATGAATCCAAGGTTAATATGACCTGCCTGCCCGAGGTAGTTGATATAGCTCAGTCCGGCAAGTTTATCGGCGTGAAACTGGGTCGAGAGAGTATCCGTCCCGCCGGGGAGCTCGAACCCTTCAATTCTCATTATCCCGTTTTCGATAACTATTGTGCAGTTGGGAGCGTGGGTATGTTTCGCCAGCAAAGCTGCGAACATCGGCAGCCCGACGCCCACGTAGGCTGCTTCGTTATCCCTTATCAGTTTCGAAGCGGATACCACCATCTGGTCGTTTGCGGTATACTCCATCGTTGAATTATCCTGGCTCATATTCCCTTCTCCTCTAGTCCCGAATATATGGGGTCGCTGGGCACGCGTTTTATCTGGAGTCTCTTAAAGTAATCTTCTCCCTTCTCCGCTTTTCTCAGTTCAATGAATTCATCCCAGTTATTAACGCCGTAAACGAATTTTTCCATGAATTTATCATAGCCTTCCTCCGAGCTGATTTCTCCCAACCACCCCGGCCAGTCGCCGGAGTAACAACCCGCCAGGTGCACCGGGTGCGCTCCCCAGGGCGCTTCCACCACGGCGGCAACGCGGTAGCCGGGGATTATGGTGCGGTTCGGGTCGCGGCGGATAACATCGGAATCGACTATTTCTTCGGTGGTTATGATTACGGTACGGCTGGCGTTGATGCCTTCGGCGTCGGCTCCAAGTGTACCCCATCTCTGTGCGTTCCCGTTTTCGTCGCATCGCTGGACGTGGAGGATACCTGCGTCCGGGACGATTGCCCTGACTGCGCCGATTTTGTCACCGGTAAACGGGTCATCAATCAGCTTGATTTCCGGGTTATATTTCGGTATATCGGAGCCCATCATGCTGTGGATTGGTATGAATGAAATACCTATCTGTCCGGCAAGGAGTGCCTGGGCGATACCGAAGTGAGAGTATTCCTGGAAAACAGGATATTTTCCTGTTCTCTTTGCCCGGTTCAGCCAGTACGACCTGTTGATGTCCTGCCCATAGTATCCGGTAATAACTCTCTCCACCCTTCCTTCAGCGATTAACATATCTGTAGAGAAGGTAAGGCAGGATACTATTTTGAGCCGGTCTATTTTTTGCCGGACTATCTCGTGTACCGCGGCAAAAGGCTCCCCGTGCTGCATACCACCGATAAAGAGCGTGTCTCCACTCTTGACATGACTGGAGATAGCCTCTTGCATTGTCGTGACTTTACTCATGAAACCAGTACTCCTTTCTCTCCAAGCAGCTCTCATGTTCGGAGCTTTAGTAGTGAACTATATTATTACGCCGTTATCTTTCAGTCGGGTTATATCTTCCCAGTCGTAACCAAGCTCGATGAGCGTCATTTCGGTATCCTGTCCCACCTCAGGAGCGGATGTCTTTATCTCGGCGGGATTCTGTTTGAACTTTACCGATGTCGTTACCATTTTAAAGCTCCCCAGCGGGTGAGGGAGGTCCACGTATATGTCATTGGCAAGAGCCTGTGGGTCAGTGGTAACCTCGGTGGGGCTCTGGACTTTGGCGTAGATTAAATCGTTTTCTCTGAACCGCGGTTCCCACTCGTCCGAGCTTTTTGAGGCAAGTACCTCATCTATGATACGGATAAGTTCCTCACAGTTATCTTCTCTTGCCTCCATAGAGTTGAAGCGGGGGTCGTTCTCCAGCTCCAGTCTCTCAATTGCCCGGCAGAAACCAGGCCAGATGGGGTCTGACTGAAGCATGGACATCTGGAACCAGCGATTGTCTCCGGCACGGTAGACATTATAGAGCGGATTTTTTGCTTTGGTGCGGTCATCTTTTATTGATGTTATGCCTACCAGCGCCGCCTCTATGTCCAGGGCAAGCGTCCAGATTCCGGAATGGAATAACGAGACCTCCAGTTCCTGTCCCTCACCTGTTTTCTCCTTGTGAAGCAGAGCGGCGAGGATACCGCTGAGTGCCTGCGGTGCTGCCACTCCTCTGTCTATCATGCCACCCCGCAGCCTTGGCGGGGCGCTGCCCGGCTCTCCTATCATGTACTGCATCCCGGTGCGTGCCCAGCCGGCAGCGTGGTCGAAGCCGCGCTGTTCGCTGTCCGGTCCCACCGACCCGTAACCGCTGATTGTGGCATAAACAAGTGCGGGGTTGACCTTGCTCAGTGTTTCGTAGTCCGCCTTCAGGTTCTTAATTGAGTCCAGTTCATAGTTGGACATAAAAACGTCGGCTCCTTCGACGAGTTTATAAAGGATTTCTCTACCCTGCTCGGTTTTCAGGTTCAATGCCATACTTCTCTTGTTGCGGTTAAATAGCTGGAATGTCCAGTTAACGCTGACGCCACTCAGCTCTATCTCTGTTGGCATACCGTGGGCACCCTTAAGACCCCGGAACATATCCCCGGTAAGCGGTTCTATCTTCAGCACATCGGCTCCCCAGTCTGCCATCCAGAGGCTGGCAACGGGGATAGCCTCCATATGTTCCATAGCAATAACCTTCAAACCTTCGAGTATGCCAGCCATATTTGGTCTCCTTCTGGTGTGTTTTCCAGTCCGTTTGTCAGTATATACCATCGTTATCCGAACGACAACCTGTTATCCGGATATGATATGCAAAACAAGGATGGGTTCCGGCTCGAGTCCGGAATGACGTACATTACGGAGGTGGCACCAAGCTATAGTCCTAGAAAAATGTCACCGTTACCGTTTCGCCTTTTTCAATTGAGCCGCCAGCTTCTATCTCGATATAGCCGTCCGCCCGGGAGATGCTGGTTATGGCACCCGATTCAGTGAATACCGGGATGGCTTCATCACCTTCCACTTTAATGGTCACGAACGCCATTCTGTCACTGGCTCCGGATGTAGTTCTGGTAAGATTGGCTTTTACCTGCTGTGTCCTCTTCTGAGGCAGGCGAGCCATTTTTCTTAATGCCGGGACAAGGAAGAGGTAGGAATTGATAAGGCAGGATGTGGGATAACCGGGCATGGCGAATACCGGCTTACCATCTATAAGGGCGAACATGGTCGGTTTGCCCGGTTTTATCTCGACTCCGTGAAACAGGATGTAGCCCTGTTGCTCGACCACACCGGCAACCAGGTCTTTTTCTCCCACCGAGGAGCCGCCGGAGATAACGATAAAGTCGCAGCTTTTAAGCGCTTCGACTATCCTGGTTCTGATATCTTCGGGGTTGTCACCGATGATACCCAGTTTAACAGGGACGCCGCCGTTCTCCTGCACCACCGAGAATACGGTGTGGGTATTGATGTCATAAAGCTGCCCCTGCTTCAGCTCTTTACCAAGTTCGACCACTTCCTCGCCCGAAGGCATGATGGCAACCCTGGGTTTTTCATAGACATTTACCGTCTGAATTCCCTGGGAAGCAATTACGCCTATTTTACCGGCGCCCAGGTATGTCCCGGAGCTGAGGATGGTCTCTCCTGCTTTGATATCAGAACCTTTCATACTTACATCAGAAAATTGTGCGGTTTCTGTGTAAATTTCTATTTTGCCGTTGTGCGAGCCGGTATTCTCAACCATCACCACGGCGTCGGCTCCTTCCGGCATCACTGCCCCGGTGGCAATCCGGATGCACTGTCCGGGACCTACGGCTGTGTCAGGCATATCGCCGGCATGAATCTCACCGACCATCTCCAGTATGCATGGTGACTCCCGGCTGGCGCCGGACGTGTCTTCAGCCCTGACGGCATACCCGTCCATAGCGCCGCGGTCGAAGGGAGGAGTACTTTGACTGGCAACTATATCTTCAGCCAGCACCCTCCCTGCTGCCTCATCAATACCTGTTACCTCTGTCCGGGTGATGGGCGTGATATTCTCTTCAACGACCTTTTTCGCCTGACTAAAGGGAAGAAGTGCTTTGAAAGGTTTCATCTGGTAGCCTCCCTGACCATGTGCCCGACTTCGGGCAGTATTATACTGTCTATCGCCAGCCTGGCGGCTCCCAGCGAGCCGGGGATACAGATAATAATCTTTCCCCCGGCAACGCCGGCGACAGCCCGGCTCATAATGCTGGCGGTACCTATCTCCTGGTAAGATAAAGAGCGGAACAGTTCACCGAAGCCATCCAGCTTCTTCTCCAGAATGGTAGACACCGTTTCCACGGTTACGTCCCGGTGGCTGACTCCGGTGCCGCCGCTGGTAATAATGACCTGCAACTCTTCCTGGCCGAGCAGCTCTTTTATCTTCTGCTTAACGGCTTCAGAATCGTTTTTCAATATCGCGTAATCTACTACACGGTGACCGTTTTCATTCAATCTTTCAATAAGGAGCTTACCCGATTCATCTGTAGCCTCTGTCCGGCCGTCGGATATAACCAGGACGGCGCAGGTCACGGTCTTGGGCGATTGTTCTTTATGCTCTTTATAACTCATTCATTTTTCGTCTTTCCGGGGCTTGTCTAAAGATATTATAGGTTCTTGCAGGGCTGGAGTGCAATAAATCATTGCCAGCCTAAAAATGCGGTTTACAGAGGATTTCCTTGACCTTGAGGTCAAAGAAGTCCATCGAGTTCACCGGACTGAGCACCACCGCCGTATCGGCTCCCCGTCCGGTTCCTGCCACGACGACGACAGTCTCATCAGTGCGTACAAGACCGGCATCGGCTGCCATGAGGGCTATTTCACAGACAACCTTCATTCCCTGTCCGAAGATGCGCAGCGTGTTGGCGATGACATCACCGAGCAGGTACATGCTGAATTTCTTGCGCATGGCTCCGTCTATGCCGGTGAAAGCATGCGCCGTGGTGAGTATTATCCCGCCCTTGCCCTCTATCTTCTTTCTGTTCTCGTCTGTTAATTCTTGAGCATCGGGTTCTCTGAAACCGGTAAAGTGAGTGACCAGGATTACCTTCATACCGTCGAAGACGTCCACAGCCTTTGCCGCCGTATCGCCGACCGTTGTCGCTACCAGGACAGTCTTGATACCGAGCTCATCAGCCCGCTGTCTGGCGATACGGAGCACTTCATCGGTATTCTCTTTACCGGGATTTTCAAAGTAGACTGTCTTTAGTTCCGCTGCCATTTACATGCCTCCACATAAAATTTACTCCCCCATCGCCTCTGACCAGACAGCCAGGAATTGAGTGATTATCCTGGCGGTGGCACCCCAGATTATTCTTTTATCGTAATAATAAAAAGGACCCTGACTGGTGCCGTCGTTCACGGGGTCGTCTTCCTGTCGAAAGCAGTCCCTGTCCAGGAGCCCTGAAATAGGGACTTCGATTATCTCATCTACCTCAACCGGGTCCGGTTTAAGCTGGAGCGGCCAGGGTATGGCGGCTACGAACGGGGTAATAAGGTAGTATGTTGTCATGGTAGGCGTGTCATCGAGTTCACCCAGCACTTCCACCGACCCGGCAGCCAGTCCTATTTCCTCGACACACTCTCTCAGTGCGGTATTCAGCAGCGTCTCATCGCGTTCTTCGTAAGTTCCGCCCGGGAAAGATATCTGACCCTTGTGGTCTCTCAACCTTTCCGTCCGCCTGGTAAACAGCAGGTAATACTCGTCCTGTTTATAGAAGATGGGCAGCAGGACTGCTGATAGCACCCGGTCGGTGCTGGTGATTTTTTGTGTTTGTCTTCGTGAGAGTGCCTTCTTCAGCCTCTGTTCCATCACTGGCTTTAATAGTAGCACTGTCCGGAAGTCAATACAAACGGACTGTGAACAGCGAACAGGCTGTCCTATTTTCTTTTATAGGTCCCGCTTTTACCGCCCTTTTTACTTTCAAGGCGGATATCCGTGATGGTCATTCCCCGGTCTGCGGACTTAGCCATATCGTAGATAGTCAGGGCGGCTACAGATACGGCGGTCATTGCTTCCATCTCGACCCCGGTCCTGCCGCTGCTCCTGGCGGTAGCGGTGATTCCTATGGAGTCTTTACCGGACAGGTCGAAGTCGATAGTGATTTCATCTACCAGTATTGTGTGGCAGAGAGGTATAAGTTCGGGGGTTTTCTTGGCTGCCATGATGCCGGCGACTCTGGCTACGGCGAGGACATCCCCTTTTTTAAGTCCGGAGTTTTTTATTTTTTCCAGGGTGTCCGGTTTCATTATCACCTTGCCGCTGGCTACGGCTTCGCGACGGGTGACGTCTTTGGCACCGACGTCAACCATCCTGGCTTCGCCCTCTTTATTCAGGTGAGTTAGTTCTTCATTCATTATTTTCCTCTTGATACTTGCCCCTATTATACCATCCCGTTACTAGCCGCCTATCTGGCACATGGGTCGCGTGTCGGTGTCGGGAGCAATTCTTCCGTCCAGGTTATGCTGCTTTCTCTTTAGGTTCACTGCCTGCTGAATAAGTTTTTTCAGTTCCTTATTGGTCGCCCCGTTCCTCAGCGGCTCTTTAATATTGATTTCTTCTTCAGCCAGCAGGCAGGGCCTGAGGTTGCCGTCGGATGTGATACGGAGGCGGTTACAGGTGTGGCAGAAGTGCTCGGTCATCGGGGTAATAAAACCTATCGTCCCGCTTGCTTTGGGAAAGCGGTAATACCTGGCGGGACCGTTGCCTTCTGGTCCTGTATACGGCTCAAGTTTACCCAGCACCTGAAGCCTTTCCCTGATTTCCCGGGTCGATACCATGCCGGGGACTGTTTTACTGGCGGCACCGATGGGCATGTATTCTATATACCTGACGTGCCAGCCTTCATTTATACTCTTACGGGCGAAATCAACGACCTCGTCATCGTTGATACCTTTCAACGGCACCATATTTATCTTTACCGGCTCCAGCCCTGCTTCGTGGGCGGCTTCAATGCCTGCCAGGACGTCCCGCAGCTTGTCGTGGCCGGTTATCTGCTTGAATCTTTCTTCTTTTAGTGTGTCCAGGCTGATATTTACCCGTTTCAGTCCAGCCTTTTTTAGCTCGGAGGCGTACCTCTTGAGCAGTATTCCGTTGCTGGTGAGTGATATATCGTCGATACCGTCTATCCGGGCAATCAACTCTATCATGTGATAAAAGTTAGGCCTTATCAGCGGTTCGCCGCCGGTAAGACGTACCTTGTTTATACCCATTTCAGCCGCTACCTTGACAATCCTTTCGATTTCTTCATATCTCAGGATATCTTCATGCTGGAGACGGGGCGTCTCACCGACCGAGCAGTAGATGCAGTTCAGGTTACAGTGGTCGGTAACCGAAATCCTGAGATAATTTATCTGGCGGTGCCAGGAATCGAAAAGACCTGCCCTGTTATCATCGATTATCCGGGTTTTTTGTGGTTGGGAATCTTTATTCATGCTATTTCCTATTCAAAGATATTCACATCCGATGTATCGAACGTTACGAATACCTTTTCATTTTCTTCGAGCTCCATCTCCTTGAGTGAACGCCGGAGCATAAGGCAGGTGAATGGCGGAGGCACATTCACGGTTACGTATGCTACAGAACCACGGTCAACTATACGGGTTACGGTGCCCTGGAGGCTGTTAGGATTGCCGGAGTCCGCTGGCTCTCTGGAAATAAGTATGTCTTCCGGGCGAATCGAGGCGTGTACGCTGCCCTGCAGAGCGGTGTTGACGCTCAGGTTTGTCCCGTCTACCGAGAAAAAACTCTGACCGTCGAGGCCGGTCGTTACCTCCCCTTTTAAAACGTTCCTGGTCATCAGGAACCGGGCTACCAGCTCCGACTGCGGCTGGCGGAATATCTGTTCAGGGGTGCCTACCTGTAGTATCTCGCCGTCCATAATTACCGCTATCCGGTCGCCCAGAGATATCGCTTCTTCAAAGCTGTGGGTGACGTGAATGGTTGTCAGTTTAAGGCGTTTGTGCAGGTCTTTTAGTTCTCTCTCATAGTCTTCTTTGGTCTCGGAATCTACGGCGCTCAGAGGCTCATCGAGGATAAGCAGGTCGGGCTTGATTGCGATTGCCCTCGCCAGGGCAATTTTCTGGCTTTCCCCGCCGCTTAAAGTCCAGGGTCTTTTATCAAGGAGGTTTGAAAGACCGAGAAGGTCAATCGCCTGGTCAACGGATTTCTCGATTTCCTTCCGTTTCATTTTCCTCCACATAAGGCCAAAGGAGATATTATCGCGTACCGTCAGGTGGCGGTAAAGAGCGTAGTCCTGGTAGGCAAAGCCTATCCTCCTGTGCTCCAGATTAAGGTCGGTCACGTCCATGCCGTTTATCCATACCTGACCGCTGGTTACAGCGTTCAGCCCGGCGATTGATTCAAGCAGAACGGTCTTACCCGAGCCGGTCGGTCCCAGGAGGACGAAGTATTCACCGTCCTCGACATTGAGATTGATGTCTTTAAGGAAAAATTTACCAACCTGAACGCAAAGCTCTTTTACTTCCAGCATGATTTACTTTTTTATTTGCCGAATAAGTTTCTATCTCATGATAACATGGACTCCGGTACCACCGGGGGGAAACCGCAGTCTATGTGCAGCCGGGTGAGAGCGCCGAAGGAGACCCTTTTTATTGTACCAGCAAAATAGTTCCTGGCGCTAGTGGAGGTTCTCGTGGCGGATATGGTGATATCTTCAGGTCTGATGCAGACGCTGACCTTCTCTCCTACCAGGTACTCCGCAATCTTTTTACGGTTTGCGCTTCCTGCCCGGGCGGCTGTAAGATAACCGTCGCCCGGGCTAAGCTTCACCTGGCGGATAAATTGTTTATCTGAACTATATGTATCCGTTTAGTCCAGGTATTTATGCAGTTCTTCCGGTACGGCATTTTTATTGTCGGTCAAAGCTGGTGTTACCGCCGGCTGACCGTTTGCCTTCATTATTCCGGTACCTACATCACCCAGCAGCACCTCAAGCCAGGCGATTGCCAGCTCCTTATGCGGGTAGTTACTGGGGATGGTGACACCGTAAACGATGGGCGAGCCTACCTGGACCAGTACCTCTCCCGGTTCCGCTCCGGCAATTTCTACCGTTGCCTGAGCGTAGAAGTCCTTGAGAGTTGCATCGGCAAGGTTAATTTCCGGCGGCAATTCCACGTAGTTCAGGCTGTGCTGGGCTGCTACGGAAGTATATTCGAAAGCGTAGTCCAGGTCTCCTGACTCAAGGAGGGCGATAAGGTCTACCGATTTGGGTCTCATCATGTCTCCCTCGGCTCCATAAAGCTTATCGTGGAGACCGGATGCACCGTAGTGCTTTTCAGCCAGTTGCCAGACCATAAGAGTCCGGTAGCCGCAGGGGTCCTGGTCGGGGTCGCTGCGTCCGTAGGTCACGCCCTCCCGCTGCAGTATTTCATACCAGTTATTGCTGTTGACTTCATCGCCATATGCCGATTGGTCTGTGTAGCAGAGGCACATCTGGTTGGTGGCGAATATGATATACCAGTCTGCATAGTCAGGATACATCAGGTCCGGGATAAGGGAGTAATCGGCGGAGGCGATAATGCCGCATTCTTTATCTAGCTCGGTGACTTTGCGGATGGTGGTGGAACTGCCAGCGCCTTCGGCAAATATCACCACATCGGGATAAAGCTTGTTGTACTCCTCGTTTACTTCAGCCAGGGGTACGGTCAGACTGCCGGCGTGGTATACCTGCAACGTTCCGGATAATTTGGTCTCCGGTTCGGATTTCGTCTCGGTTTCCGCCTCACCGCAGGCAACCAACATCGAGGTTGCCAGTAACATGGAGAGTATTAAGGGTATTAGCTTAAGTCTCAACGATCGTTTCATTTTATTTTTAGATACCTCCGAAGATTTTTTAAAAAAGATGTATTGATGATGCTTTGAACGTAACGAATACCTGCTTGCCTTCTTCAAGCTCCATTTCTTCATAGGAATGGCGTGTAACCAGGCTGGACAGCTCTGGCGGTATGTCTACTGAAATGTACAGAGTGGAGCCTCTGTCCAGAATGCGGGTTATTGTACCCTGGAAGCAGTTACGGGCGCTGGAATGGATTGGCTCGAGAGATATAATGATGTCTTCAGGGCGGAGCGAAGCGTGATGGGCTCCCTCTTTATCAGTTACTACCACGAAGTCGGCGCCACCGGTGCGTAAGACTGCATCTTCACCCGGTTTTCTGATGACTTCACCTTTAAGGATATTCCTTGCCATGGCGAATTTGGCAACGAACTCTGAGCTGGGATGGCGAAATATCTCGTCGGGCGTGCCTGCCTGTTTCAGTTGTCCTTCTCCTATGACGGCAATGCGACTGCCCAGAGAAATGGCTTCCTCGAAATCATGGGTAACGTGGAGAATAGTGATACCCAGCTTCCGGTGAAGCTGCCTCAGCTCTTCCTGCACGTTTTCACGGGTTTCAGGGTCGAGGGCGCTGATGGGTTCGTCGACCAGCAAAATTTCCGGCTGGATGCTGAGAGCCCTTGCCAGGGATACTTTCTGGCGTTCGCCTCCGCTCAGGGTATCAGGTCTGCGGTGTAGCAGATGGCTTATGCCCAGCAGCCCGGTAATCCAGTCCAGTCTTTCTGTGATTGCCTGCTTATCCATTTTGTGTATTTTCAAGCCGAAAGTGACATTGTCCTTGACCGAAAGGTGAGGGAATAAAACGTGGTCCTGATATACGATACCTATATTCCGCTTTTCAGGCTCCAGGGCGGTTACATTTTCTCCCCGAAGCCATATTTCACCACTCTTTATCGGGTATAGACCGGCGATAGACTCCAGCAACACCGTTTTCCCAGCTCCGGTCGGTCCCAGGATAATGAAGTAATCGCCTTCCTCTATGGTCAGGCTGACATCTCTAAGGATAAATTCCCCGAGGTCAACAGAAAGGTTTTTTATCTCAATCACTGTTGTTCCTCCCGTGGGCGAGAGTCCTGAGCAAAATGAAGACGATGATGCTGACTAAGATCAGTAATACAGCTATTGGCCGGGCGTAATTAAGCCCGTAGGTCTCAAATCGCTCGTATACGAGTATCGGCGCTATCATGGGGTGATAGGCGATTATGACAACGGCGCCGAATTCGCTTATCCCGCGAGCCCACATCATAATGCAGCCGGAGAGAATACCGCGCCAGGCCAGGGGAAACGAGACCCTGAAGAAAGATTGCCATGGGGAAGCTCCCAGCGTGCGGGCAACCTTTTCCAGCCTGACATCTACCTTTTTAAACGCTTCCTTTGCCGAATCGATGAGAAAAGGTATGCTCACGAACATCATGGCGACGATAATACCGGCGAGAGAGTCGACAAACTCGATACCGATGCTCCCGAATGCCTTGCCCAGCAGGTATTTGCGTCCGAAGACAAAAAGCAGGGCGATACCGGCTGCGGAGTGGGGCACGACGATAGGAACGTCTATCAGCCCTTCTACCAGCTGCTTTCCCTTAAAGTTGGTCCTTGCCAGAAGGTAAGCCAGCGGCACACCCAGTACAAAACCGATGGCAGTGGCTATCAGTGCGGCGTAGAGCGTGAGCCCGATAACCCCGGTAACCGTCGGGTCGAGGATTGTGTCCCACAGAGTCTCTGCGTCCGAAACGGAAGAAAGTATCATTTTCCCCAATGGGATTACCACGAAGAGAAAAATCAGTAACCCCAAGAGAAAAAAGGTCAGTACTAGTCGGTTTCTGACTATCCATTTTCCAAAGGACAAAATTTCCTCCTGACGATATAAACTGCACTCATCAGAGTGTGCCTTCAGGTTATTAAGCGTTACATAAAAAAAGCACCTCAAGGAGGTGCTCTGCACGATATAAGCTGTGCCATGAGACAGTCTCCTTTCCTGAACGGGAGGCGCAGGCGTTTCCACCTGTACCCTATCGGTTGCGGTCCGTGGGCTATGCCTTTAGGAACAGCAACTCGGAGGCTATGTTCAAATTTTTAATGTACTTCAGTTAAAAGCCATATAAAGTATATGTTAGCGGCTAAGACTAAGTCAAGTTTAATACCGGAAACAATGTCTATTCGGCAGTGAGTTCTACCAGCTGCTCCAAGACCTTTTGCAGGGCGTCCAGTTCTTCTCCATAGCCTGTCCAATCCCCGGCTTGCAGGTATTCTTGGGCTTTTTCGAAGTGTACCTGAGCCTGCCTGATAAGCTCGGCTACATCAGCGGTTACCGGCACCTCCGTTACTTCCGGCTCTTCCGAGACCGGCGGCGTAACCTCCGGCTCCTCCGCAGGAGGAGTTTCCACGCCGAAGATAACCTCCAGGCTTTCACCAAGAGTAGGCTGCATGGATATATGTTCCCCGGCTACCACGATGACCCGCTTCAGCTCCGGCAGTCCGCCACCCTCAGCCTGGAGAAAAACCGGCTCCACGTATAATATCGACTTGCCCAGGGGGATAAGCAGCAGGTTGCCGCGGATAACTCTCGAGCCGCCGCGACCCCACAGGGCGAGCTGCTCGGTAATCACGGTATCCTGACCGATGCGGTTTTCTACCTGACTCGGACCGTCCACCCATTGTTCTTTGGGGAAACTGTAGGCAAGCAGCTTTCCGTAATTTTCGCCGTCGCAACGGGCTGCCAGCCAGCCGACGGTGTTCCTCTTGTTCGCCGGCGTGAAGGGCAGCATCAGCAGGAATTCTTCCTTCTCCTCGTCCGGCAGCCGCATTATGATGTAGTAAGGCTCCATAGCCTGCTCGCCGCCGAAATATACCTCTCCGGGTACTTCCCACATGTCCTCCTTGTTATAAAACACCCTGGCGTCACGCATATGGTAGCTGAGGTAAACACTAGCCTGGATATTATACATGCCTTCGGGGTAGCGCAGGTGGGACTGCAATTCTCCGGGCATTTGCTCCATCGGGACAAACAGGTCCGGGAAAATTTCCTGGTAAGTGCGGACTAAAGCATCATCGGGATCGGCTATATAGAAAGTCACGTCCCCGTTATAAGCGTCGACAACGGCTTTAACGCTGTTACGGATGTAGTTAAGTCCGCTGGCGAAAGGTGTTGAGTACGGATAACGTCCACTGACGGTGTAGGCGTCCTGTATCCAGAATAACCTGCCGTCCGCCACCACCAGGTAAGGGTCATTATCCAGCATCAGGAAAGGTGCCAGGTGGTTCACCCTCTCTCTGATATTACGGTAGTACAGCACTCTGCTCTCTGATGTAAGCTCGCCGCTAATGAGCACGTTAAAATCGCCCAGCTGCCAGGAATATATCAACCGGCGCATGAAACCATCCAGGCTTATCCCGCCGCTACCTTCGTAGCTGCCGTAGACATTCTCATCTCCGGCGGGATAGTCAAATTCCTGGGAATCCGTTTTCACTATCACGTAGTCGTTCGTCTTTTCTCCGTAGTATATCCCGGGCTGCTCGACGTCAATATCGCCAGCTGGAGGTATATCCTTAACCAGCAATATAGGTAAACCCTGAGAGCTGACCTCGTTGACAGGGCTGAGGGTAAGACCGTAGCCATGAGTGAAAAGCAGTCGGCGGTTGACCCAGGTCTGCGCTTCTTCAGGCAGTTTTTCGGCAGACAGTTCCCTTGCCGAAAGCATAACCTGCCGGTATTCGCCATCTATGGTGTAGCGGTCGACATCGACATCGTTAAAGTCGTAGTAAGGGCGGAGGGACTGGATGTGGTTGTAGGTATCCTTCAGCGGACGGTGGTCCAGCAGCCTGACATTACTGATGGTCACCTCGTTCCGGGCGATGTCCTGAGAGCTTGGAGTGTCCTCTGCCGGGTATGGCTTTTCCTCGATGTCGTTCAGTCCGAACGCCTCCCTGGTGAAGTCGATATTATACTCGATATAGGGTCTCTCACGGGCAAGCTCGCTGGGCTGTACCTGGAAGCGCTGGATAATAGCGGGATATATCACTCCGACGATGATGGCGGCTATTATCCATGCCCCGATGCCGTACAGGGGCAGGCGGTAATTACGACGCCATACCGAGACAATGACGGTAATAATAAGTGCAACTACCACAACAAGTAAAATCCACTGGGCAGGCAGCTTGGCGTGCATATCGGCATAGCCGGCTCCGAAAAGAATCCCGCGCTCGGAAAAGACCAGTTCCCAGATGCCGAGCCAGTAGTTCCAGGCGAAGAGACCGAGGATGGCTATTATTAGACCACCGACATGAGCCAGTACGGGGCGGGCGAAATCAAACTTGATGCGCTGCACACCGTAGCTGAACAGATAGAGACTGGCGCTGCCGATAAGGGTGACAATCAACGCCCCGAGAAACCAGCCTCTCAACATATGAAGGAACGGTAAAGAGAAGACATAGAAACCGATTTCCCTGTTGAATACGGGGTCGGTTATTCCGAAAGGCTGCCAGTTAAAAGCGCGGAGTATAATCTCCCAGTTACCCTGAGCAACCAGACCGAATATGATACTGAGAAGTATGGTAGCCAGGATAACACTCAGCCTGAGTACCGGCTGTAAACGGCTGACTATAGCCCAGGGCCAGATACTCCTGTCTGTCTTGGGGACGAGTCGTGTCGCCAGCACAAGATTGCCCATGAAGAGGACAGCGAAGATTACAGCCGCTATAAAAAAGACCAGTATCCTGGTCCACAGGATGGTGGTGAAGACCGAGCCGTAACCAAGGTTGCTGAACCAGAGCCACTCGGTATAAAACCCTTTTACAATGCTTAAGATGATGAACAGTATCAGCAGGCCAGCCAGTACCGCCAGTATTTTCGTAGCCGTCCGTCCGCCTCCAGCGGTTCCGGATTTCCTGTCTCTGTCTTCGGGAAACCAGCGCTGCCACTGCTTATCGAATGAGTCCAAAGTGTTTTGTCCTCTTGTTCTTTTCTCTAGTTGCGAGAATATCACACTGCGCGCGTGTCGGTCAACGTTGGTGGTCGGTCTTGCCAGGTGAGTGAACGGCTTGTCCCATGCCCTGGCTTGCACTATAATTGGGGTTGGGAGTTTTAAGTATGACGAATATTCCGCAGGCCGATAATGCGGGTTACGCGGTTGATTTTTCGAAACTGAAAAGCTATTCATACGAAATCGGACCTATCCGACCGCCCAGCGAGGGCGGAAGCCTCTCCCTACTGCTCAGGGTAACAGAGAACTGCCCCTGGAGCAGGTGTACTTTCTGCTACGGCAGGTTCTATAACCGCGAGAAATTCAGGCTGAGGCCGGTTGACGAGGTAAAGGCGGATATAGATACGGTGAAGGCTATCAGCGATGAGATAAAAACGCTTTCATGGAAACTGGGTTTTGCCGGGAGGATAGAACTCCTTGGCAGCGTGTTACAGAGCGTTCTGCTATCTGAGAAAGATGCCAGGAGTCTGGGAGAGGGCGAACTCAATAATATCCAGTGCGTGATAAATGTCTATAACTGGCTTGTTTCCGGCGGCAGGACGGTCTTCCTGCAGGATGCCGATACCATGATTATGCCTGCCGACCAGCTGGTGGAGATACTCCGGTATCTGAAGACTTTGTTTCCAGATATAGAGAGAATTACCTCGTATGCCCGGTCGAAGTCCATCTACAGAAAAACTCTGGAGGAGCTTAAGAGTCTCCATGAAGCGGGGTTATCCCGGCTGCATGTAGGCCTGGAGACCGGGGACGACGAGATACTAAAAATTATCGATAAAGGGGTTACCGCCGAAGAGCATATAACTGCCGGTAAGAAGGCTCTGGAGGCGGGTTTTGAGCTTTCCGAGTACGTAATGCCGGGACTGGGCGGCAGGAAAATGTGGGTTCAGCACGCTGAGAATACCGCCCGTGTCCTGAACGAGATAAACCCTGACTTCATCAGGATGAGGCCGTTTGTGCCCAGTGCCAATACGCCACTGCTGGAGTCGTACCTGAACGGGGAGTTCGAAATGACTTCTCCGCACGAGCGTTTGAGGGAAATCAAGCTGATGATTGAGAACCTCCAGGTTACCTCGGGTGTCTGTTTCGACCATGCCCTTAACACATCGTACCGGTCAGGTAATATGGTTGTCCCGCTGATGAAACAGGACTACAACGGCTATAAATTCCCCGAAGGAAAAGGAACTGTACTGGAGCTTATCGATAATGCGCTGGAACTGGATGAAAAAATATTTATCGACCTGCGTGATAGCGTCGGGATAGCTACTATGTAGATTGAATATACAAGGTTTTAAAAGTGACTGAGGAAGAAGACGTCAGACAGGAAACGAACCGGATTTTAAAACGGTTCAGTAAAAAGAAGGGTAACCTTATACCCATCCTTCAGAAGGTGCAGGGTAAGCTCGGTTATCTCCCCGAGGAAGCTATGACCGAGATTGCCGGGTACCTGGGTATAACTGCAATAGAAGTATACAGCGTCGTTACTTTTTATAACCAGTTCCGTCTTAATCCGCCGGGAAGGCACTCAATCAGGGTATGTCTGGGGACAGCCTGTCATATGAAGGGCGGCTATATCACCATGGATGCCTGGAAGAGAAGACTGGGAATCGATGTAAGGCAGACCACGCCCGACCGGGAGTTCGACCTTGACAGCGTCGCCTGTGTCGGCTGCTGCGTCATGGCTCCGGTGACCGTGATAGATGATAAGCCCGAGGGTAAAGTCGAGCCGACAAAGGTGGACGGCATACTCCTGGCATTCGAGATGGAAAGGGAAAAAGAGGCTAAAAAGAGCAAGTGAAGGAAGCAGAATCTGCGGCTGTAAACACCGCTTTTCAGGAGATAAAAGACCGTGCCCTGGCAGGCTGGCAGGAGCTATGGGACGGCAGTAAGACGGTGATTATGGTCGGCGCTGCCACCTGCGGACGGGCTGCCGGTGCTCTGGAAGTTAAGGAAACACTGAAAAAAGAGGTCAGAAAGCACGAGCTGGACTGCCAGGTTATAGAAGTCGGCTGCATGGGGCACTGTTATGCCGAACCGCTTGTTATCATAAGCAAACCCGGTTATCCGTCGATATGCTACGGACTGGTCAACCCGGTGATAGCCGAGAAACTGGTCAGGGATTTCATTATCGGTGACGACCCCTGTCTCGAATTCGTCCTCGGCGCCCTGGAAAAGAACGACCTTGTCCCCAGCCTGCTGGACTTCCCCCGGGCGGAGGTTGAACAGAAGATGATTCTGGAGAACTGCGGCAGAATCGACCCGGAGCAGATAGACCACTACATTGCCGGCGGCGGCTATGAAGCCCTGGCGAAGGCTCTTCAGGTGGAGCCGGCGGACGTCATAGAAGAGGTCAGGAAATCGGAGTTGAGAGGCAGGGGCGGCGCCGGATATCCGACCGGGCAGAAATGGGAAGTCTGCCG
>CAZBAN010000019.1:24424-34950 GCA_964489895.1 uncultured Dehalococcoidales bacterium | reverse complement strand
TGGAGAGGGGTTCATCCTGAGGGTTCACCCTGAAGGGTCAGGGGTGAGGCTAATATCAGTAACCGAATGCAAACAGAGCCTGAAAATCCAGCTCCTGAGGCTGAATTGACAGCGTCCACTTCTGCTGGCTACAATTAATACCAGAGTGTCTCTTTACGGCACCATTAATCACCTCCCCCATTCATATCCTTATTTATTGAGCCTTTAGTATAAAAATGTTGAGCCCATCTGTAGTCCTGGTGATATCCATTGTCTGTATCCTGGTCCTGTTAAGGTTCAGGGTGCATCCCGGTCCTGCTATTTTCGCCGGAGCCCTTATTCTTTCACTTGTGGTTCTGCCCGTACAGACCTTCCCCTCTCTGCTGTACAGTGCCCTGTGGACCAGGGACGTACCACTGGGAGACCAGCAGACCCTGAAGCTACTGATTGTTATCGCCAGTGCTTTAGCCCTGAGCAGCCTGATGGAGGAAAAAGGTCTGCTGGCGAACCTGGCTGTAGCCATGGAGAGTATCGGCTCCAGGCTGGCGGTACATGTGGTGCCGGCCGTTATCGGCCTGGTCCCTTTACCCGGCGGCGCTCTGGTCTCTGCCACATCCGTTCAGGGACTTACAAAGAGACTGGGACTGGCGCCTGAACAGAGCACCTATATAAACTACTGGTTCCGCCACCTGTGGGAGTTTTCCATGCCCACCTATACCACGATTATAATCACCAGCATTTTACTCGGCGTATCTATGCTCTCAGTAGTCAGAACACTCGCTCCGATGACCGGCCTGAGTATCCTCTGCGGAGGCGTCGTCAGCTACTGGATACTGAGGAACAAAGGATATAAAACGGAAGGCGCTTCACCGGTGAAGATAGCGGTCAGCTTTGTAAAGTCCGCCTGGCCCATCCTGCTGCTTGTGCCGACAATCCTGCTCGGCCTGAACCCGATGATAGTTTTTCCGGTAACATTTTTACTTCTGGTATTACAGCAGAGGACGAAAGGTCAGGAGTTAAAGAAAGCGCTTAAATACGGTCTTAACTATAAAATACTATTCCTGCTGTATTCCGTTATGCTATTCAAGGTGATAATCGAAGAGGCGAATGCAGCCGGTGCCCTCATCTTCGATATGCAGGCTATAGGACTGCCTCCGGTGCTGATACTGGCGCTCTTGCCCCTGATTATAGGCGTCGCCACCGGTATAAGCATGGCTTTCGTGGGTATCGCCCTGCCGCTGCTGCTTCCTTATATTGCTCTGGATTCCGGCATAAGCAGCCCGGCACTATTACTTGCCTATACCAGCGGAATGATGGGTATCCTCGTCTCGCCCCTCCACCTCTGCCTGACTCTTTCATCCGAATATTTCGGCGCCAGGCTGAGCGCTGTGTATAAATATGTATTGCTGCCCGTGCTGGCAATAGAGGCAATAGCGATAACTATCTACCTTATTACAGGTCCTTGACCATATAATCGTCCTGAAGCCTGTAACCTGACCCGACGCGGTAATATTCCCTGGCTCCAACCCCGCTTAAAACGAATACCTGCCCGGCGTGGGACTCCTCTCCGGCAATCCTTTCAGCCTCAGCCAGCAGCATCCTCCCCAGGCCCTTGTGCTGGGCTGCCGCAGGAATCTGCTCCCTCAGAGGGACCTCAGGCCCGTAAACGTGCAGCTCCCTTATCAAGGCAAGGTTACCGCCGTTCCCCTGCCCCAGCCTGTTTTCTGTTCCGGACTGAATCCTCAGCCGCAGCAAGCCGAAAAGCGTCTCATTATCATCCTCGAAGGAGAGGAAGATTTCCCTGCCACCGGAGGCTTCATAGTCCGTCCTCACCATCCGCGGCTCGCCTGTTTCCCATCCGTTCCGGGCACGGTGACCGTACTCGCGGCACCGGATACAGCGGCATTCTTTACCCCGTTCTTTCATCCGCTGCCACACGATATCGCGTAGAGAGTCCTTGAGTCCGCCGACGATATAGCTCGATGGTATATCACGCAAAACCCGCGATATTCTTACATAGCCGGGGACAATAGCTTTGATATCAGCCACAAGGTCGGTCATCACGTCGTCCGGGTACGGCTGGTATCTCCCGTCACGGTACCATTTCTCCAGCTCGGTATCCTCAACCACCATGGTGGGATATAACTTCAGTCCATCAGGCCTGAAACGAGGATCATCGAATAACTGATGCGACATCTCGAGGTCTTTCTCCGGATTCGAGCCGGGCAGTCCGGGCATCCAGTGATAATGCACCTTGAAAGCATGCTCTCTGAGCAGCCTGGTAGCCCTGACCACGTCCTCCACTGTGTGCCCCCGTCTCACCAGGTTATAAATTTCATCGTCCAGCGTCTGAACGCCAAGCTCAACCCTTGTAGTGCCGAACTCAAGCATTCTGTCTATCTGTTCCTGTCCACACCAGTCAGGTCTTGTCTCTATACACAGCCCGGTACAGCGATGATTAGCTTCTTCGTTAATCCTTTTTGCCTCATCAAGGGAGACTGATTCAACGCCGTTCATAGCATCATAACAGCTTTTGATAAACCGGTACTGGTATTCTTCAGGGAAAGCCAGGAAAGTGCCACCCATTACTATAAGCTCGATTTTGTCCGTGGGATGCCCCATCTCCGACAGGATTTTAGTTCTCAGCTTTACCTGTTCTCCGCCGTCGTAATCGCACTGCCTGGCACGTAATACCGCCGGTGAGTCCGGAGTATAGCTCTGGGGCGTGGCTGAGAAGGTGGGACAATAAACGCACTTACCTGGGCACGGCAATGGCATTGTCATCACGGCTACGGGAGTAACGCCTGATATTGTCCTGGCGAATTTCTTCATAGTATACTCACTTCAGTAACTATAGTTTAGCAGATTCCAGAAAAAGATATAAATAAGGGTGAGAAACAGGAGGAACGGTGTCCAGGGAAGTATTCGACCGGATAGCGCCGGGGTGGTATAACTACCGGCACTGGTCTATATTCCGTAAAGAGCTTGAAACGGTGGCGCGTCGCTGGAAAAGAGGCAGTCTCGTTAATATCGGCTGCGCTCACGGTCCCGATTTCCTGCCTTTCAGGGACGGATTTCAGCTATACGGCATGGATTTCTCCTCTCAGATGCTAAATCTCGCTCTCAAGTATTCACAGAAATTCGAGTTTCCCGTCGCTTTGTTTCTGGCAGATGCACGTCATTTGCCTTTTTCCGATGATACTTTCGACTATGCGCTCTCGGTAGCCACCTATCACCATATCAAGGGTGATGGAGAAAGGAAATCGGCACTGAGCGAGCTGTACCGCGTGTTGAAGCCCGGCGGTGAAGCGTTTATTACGGTATGGAACCGCTGGCAGCCGAGATTCTGGTTTACCGGCAAGGAACCTGACATACCCTGGAAAATAAAAGATGAAACTCTGTACCGGTATTACTATCTTTTTTCTTATCCTGAAATGAAAAGGCTGGTAAAGCAGGCGGGTTTTCGGATAATAAGATTCCCCGACGAACCTTCATATCTCCACCCTTTAAAATTCTTTTCAAGGAATATATGCCTTCTCGTAAGAAAAGGTTATTGATGCACTGATAAACCTTTAGATGACTACATTATATATACTAATATGCCATCACCTGGTTTACTGCTTCGATGATTCTCTGTTTGTCCGGGATTGCGTATTTTTCCATAGGCGGGCTGAACGGCACGGGTATATCCAGACCACAAACACGCCTGGTAGGCGCCTTCAACCGCCTGAAGGTATCTTCATCCTCGACGACCAGCGAGAGAATCTCAGCCGCAGCCCCGCAGGTCTGGCAGGCTTCATCCACCACGACCAGCCTGCCTGTCCTGGCAACCGAGCTCCTGATGGCATCTTTGTCCAGGGGTACCAGAGTCCGCGGGTCGATTACTTCTACCGAAACTCCCTGTTTTTCTAAATCATCAGCAGCCGCCAACGCGTCATATACCATCATAGAAAGGGCGACCACCGTTACATCCGTGCCTTCCCTGATAGTCCTGGCTTCGCCCAGCGGTATGGTGTATTCCTCCTCCGGCACTTCGCCTTCGACATCACCGAGCTTCATATGCTCGAAGGTAATTACCGGGTTGTCATCCCTGATAGCGGTTTTCAGAAGTCCTTTAACATCGTAAGGCGTGGACGGAATTATTATCTTGAGTCCGGCTACATTCATGTACATGGAATACGGGTTCACGGAGTGCTGGGCAGCCGCGGACGCCCCGAGTCCGTTTCTCATCCGGTATACGATGGGAAAACGCGCCTGTCCGCCGAACATATAGGTAATCTTTGCCGCCTGATTTACAAACTGGTCGAAGGCTACGAAGGCGAATGTAGCCATTCTGATATCGGCGACAGCCCTGAAACCCGAACCGGCAAGTCCGATCGCCGCTCCGACGAACGCCGATTCCGAGATAGGCGTCATTCTTATCCTGTCCCCGCCGAATTCCTCATAGAGTTCAGCCGGAATATCTTCCGCCAGGTGGATGAGTTTATCGTCTCTCCGGAACTCCTCCTGTAAGGCTTCCGCCGATGCCTGCATATAACTTATCTTTCTCATCTGGCAACTCCTGTCTCGTCTTTATACGGAATAAACGTCCTCCAGAGCATCTTCCGGCTCGGGGAAAGGGCTTTCTTCGGCGAATTTTACGGCCTCCTCGATTTGTTCCAGTATCCGGCTATCAATCGTCTTTATTTCCTGCTCCGTTAATACGCCCATTTCCAGCAGTCGTTTCTCCATGCTGGCGACGGGGCACTTCTTCTTCCATTCCTCGACTTCTTCCGGCGGACGCATGTCGGGAAACATGGTAGACTCGAAATGCTCGTGCCAGCGGTAGGTCTTGCACTCCAGAAAGGCAGGTCCTCCGCCTTTTCTGGTACGCTCAACAAGCTCTCTGGCTATTTCATTGACGGCAACCACATCGTTACCATCAACCATATTCCCTGGTATACCGTAAGACTCCGACTTTTTATAGATATCCTGTATCGGCAGAACGTATCTGGCAGGCGTGCCCGAGGCGTACAGGTTATTCTCGCAGACAAATATGAGAGGTAGTTTCCATATTGACGCCAGGCCCAAGGACTCATGAAACTCACCCTCCTGCGTAGCGCCGTCGCCAAAGAATACCACCGCTATCCTGTCCCCACCTTCAAGCTGTGCAGCCAGAGCCGCGCCGACGGCTATGGGAAGACCCGCTCCTACTATTCCGTTCGCTCCCAGCATCCCGATACCGAAATCGGCAATATGCATCGAGCCGCCTTTACCCTTACAGTATCCGGTCTTTTTTCCGAATATTTCAGCCATCATCCGTTTTATATCGGCTCCTTTGGCAATCGAATGCCCGTGTCCCCGGTGGCTGCTGACGATACGGTCGTCTTTTCTGAGATTATTACAGACACCCGTCGCTACCGCCTCCTCGCCTATATAAAGATGGACATATCCCAGGGCATTACCACGCGAATATTCCAGCGAAACTCTTTCCTCAAAACGGCGGATTGTCAGCATCGTCCGGTAAAGGTTTATGAGTTCATTGTTATCAGGTTCCACGCTTATACTCCCTCCTGCCATATCAGATACGCAGGTGTTTATTCAGTCGATTATACTCGAATCAATTCCAGTCCCGCTTCCGTTCTGGCATCGTTAATGTGTATCAATACCGCTTCCTCGAGCGGCAGCAGTGAAAAGCCGAAGTCTTCCCTGGCTCTGGCGCTGCTGACTTTCCACGGTATTCCGTTTTTTCCCTGGTCATCAGGCGTGGTGACTTCCCCGAATTCTATCTTTGCGTCAGGTATGTACTTAAGAACCACGTCGGCTACGTCCCTCAAGCTGGTAGGTGGTCCGCCGATATTATAAGCTTGATGAGGAGATGACGGGACATGAAGTAAAATGCTGGTAAACCCAGCTATATCATCCGCAGTAAACAGAGAGACCTGGCTCGTGCCGTCCATCTCAACCGAGAAAGGCTTGCCCACGGCCGGCATCGATACTATATCTGAATATGTCTTCACAACTTCGGGTGTCCTGCCGCCGTGTCCGTAGGCAATCGTCGGGCGTAATGCTGTGAAGTTGATACCGTACATATCGGCATACTGCTGTGCAAGTATTTCGCTTAACTGTTTCGTAAGGGCGTAGGCACTTCCCGGGTGCAGGTGGTCATCTTCGATTACCTCTCTATCTCCATATTCATCCTGCGGACCGTAGACTCCCTCTGAACTGGCATAAATTACCCGTGAAATTCCGGCAAGCCTGGCAGCCTCAAAGGCATTGCACATACCGAGTGTGTTAACCTTTATACTGAGCCTGGGGTTGGCTTCAACGTCGCCCGGCAGAAGGAATGCCCAGTTGACCAGCCTGTCTATTTCATGCAATTTTATTACATTCAGAATATCTTCCAGCTCGGTTACATCCCCGCGTACGTCTCTGAACCTGTCACCGTACTCCCGGTAACGGTTAGCAATCCATTCTTTTGGAGGTATAACGTCCATCGAAACCACGATGGACACGTCAGGGTCCTGCAATAATCGCAGGATAGTTTTGCGACCGAACAGACCATTACCGCCTATAACCAGTACATTCAACTTACACCTCCCTGTAACCGACAGAAAACTTGGATATTGGAGTAATTCTATTATCAAAGGTATTGAAAGTCAAAAATTGACAGTGCTACTTCGGAATACTAATATACACAGATACTAACCGGATAGAAGGAGGTTGTTATGCCACTAGTAACAGTTGACATGTGGGAAGGACGCACCGTTGAACAGAAAAAAGAGCTTGTAGAAGGAATCACTTCAGCGATGAACGAAAAGCTCGGTATCCCGCCGGAGGCTATTTCAATAATCATCAGGGATGTCCCGAAACACAACTGGGCAACCGGCGGCAAACTCGCCTCAGAATAAAATACAGAGTTAAATCAAACTGCCATACCTGCCTTCCATATATGTGGTATATTATATATAGAAGTTCCTGGAAACAGAGGATATATCTATGGATTTCGGCGACTTATCGGATAATCTACCAATCATAGGCACCGTAATAGCTCTTATACTACTACAATTCTTCCTCAGGCGAAGGCATAACCCTCAATCGTCACAGGCGCAAATCGTCCAGAACCTGCTGTCCGAAGTAAGGGTGAACCTGAGACTGGTCGACGTCCTGATAGACGGTGAACAAATCAAAAGGTTTATAGTAACCCAATGGACCATAAACAAGAACAAGCTGGACTTCCTCGACCAGTCTTTACAGAGCGCCCTGACCGATGCCTTTACGATTGCAGAAGATTATAATCAGCAGGTAGCCTCGTATAAAAAGTTCAGGACAGCCCTCTACATTGCCAGCATAAATGCCGGCAAGATGAAAGAAAAACTCACTCAGAGCAAGACAGAAATGGAAAAGTGGCTCATTGCCAAAACCGGGACTAAAGACCCGGCGGGGAAATCGGGTTATTTTGACGACTTGATAGGGAAAGTCTAGGATACCTTTAACGAGGAAATTGGTATATGGTCGCTCCCCATTTCTCGCTATGCGCCTGCTCCAGCCGCCTGAGCTCCGACTGAAACAAATCCAATGTGATGTCATCCGTGGACATCGTCATGGCATCTTCTCGATTATCAGTATAGTAGCCCCTCCGTACGCCTACTTTCCTGAAACCATATTTTTCATAGAGGTTCTGGGCACCGTTATTGGATGCACGGACCTCCAGGGTAACGGTATTTACCTTTAACTTCATAACCCGGTTGAAAACAGCTATGAGCAGCAGTTCCCCGATTCCCCTCCTCCGCAGTGACTCCCGCACGGCAATAGTGGTGATATGAGCCTCATCACCCATTATCCAGAAGCCTACATAACCGTTTATGTACTGACCCGCATATACCGGTAACTCACTATTAGAAGCAATTTGAGGTTTGAAAAACCGCTTTAACCTTGATACCAACCGTGGGCTCTTATCAGGATGATACTCCACCTTTAGCGGCTCAATAAATCCCTCTTCGTCACATATCACCAGATAATGGTTCATCTGGTTCCGTAGTTCACGTTCAAAGTTAGGCGGCGGCAGCATTGTTGGAAAAGCCTCCCGGTCTATCTCGGCAACCTGTTTTACATCTTCTCTAGTCATCGGGCGGACGTAGTAGGGCAAGCTTCGTACTCCTTTCAGACACATCATGCCAGAACGTTCGCTTCTGCGACCCAGATTCTCTGCTCTTAAAAATTATACTAACACATCAAACCCATATCAAATAATACAGATACCGAAGCTATCTTTTTGAACCTCTGTTCGTTATACTATATAGCACAGGGTAACGCCTGATTCTGGTCTGACTTCAGCAAATACTCAATCCAAGGTCAGGCTGACGGGAGTTGTCGGGTGCTGGATGAAGAAAGCGTCGTACAGCGAGCCAGGCAGAATGACCCGAATGCTTTCGCTGAACTGTACGAGGAACATTTCGATAAGATTTATCGATATATTGTAATAAAAATAGGAGACAGGATGGAGGCAGAGGATATGACCCAGCAGGTCTTTCTCAAAGCCCTTCAGTCAATTTCTTCCTTTAGGTGGAAGGGTGTCCCCTTCTCTGCATGGTTGTACCGCATTGCCCATAATCAGGTGGTTGATTACATAAGGAAAAATAAGAAACGCCCCGATACCCTGTATGACGAAACACTGGTCAGCGAAAGAACCGATAGCGACCCGGAACGAATGGCTGAGCTCAGTATGGATATCGACCAGGTCCTGGCAGCCACCAGGCAACTTACCGAGGCACAACGGGAGGTAATATCGCTGCGTTTCACCGGCGAACTGCCGACCGCCCAGGTGGCTAAAATCATGGGAAAAAGTGAGGGGGCAGTCAAAGCCTTACAGCACAGCGCCATAGTATCTCTGCGCAAGACATTACTGGCGGGAAGCGATGAGTAAAGAACTAGCTAATATACTTGATGAATGCCTGGACCGCCTGATATTCAAAGGCGATACGATAGAGGAGTGCCTCCGGCATTATCCGAGATACGTAAAAGAACTTGAACCTTTGCTTGAGGCGGTCATGGTGACCAGCCGCTTATCATCGATTGTACCAAGCCTTGAATTCAGAGATAAAGCCAGAACGCAGCTTTTTTCGGCACTCCGCGAGAAGGAGAGCAAGAAAAGCCGGTCCTTTCTAAATTTCGTCTGGCAGCCCCGATGGGTAGCGGTAACAGCCGTGGTACTCGCCCTGTTTCTGACTGTTGGTGGTACGACTGCCGCAGCCAGCGGCAGCATGCCGGACGATTTACTTTACCCGGTGAAACGCGCTACCGAGCGGGTACAGCTCACCTTTACCTTCACCACGCTGGGCAAAGCAGAGTTTCACGCCAGGATGGCGGACAGAAGAGTAGAAGAAATAGTCTACCTGGCAAACGAGAGCAAGCCGGAGAAGATAGAAATGCTGGCTACCAGTCTCGATACCAACCTTACTGAAATTGCCGTGCTTTCCTCCGGTCAGGAAGAATCGGGTATTATGGCTGTTAAGCAGGAATCGGAAATGATTACCGCAGGGTCAGCAGAAGTGATGGGAGAGGAACGAACTGTCAAAGAAGAACAGATTTATGAAGAAGAACAGGTTGTTGAAGAACCTGCGCTTACTTCCGAGTCAATAGAACTTGAGGACGAATCTCTCCGCGAAGCCCCGACGCCTGCGGCAATATCATCTGCCAAAGAGGTAGCTCCTGAGTCAGCACTTTCTCCCAAGAAGGTAACGGCTTACGAAAAAGCAGAGATAGACGTAGAAACTGGGGAATCAGGGGCGCTTAAAGCAGCGCCCGCTCCAGAAGCAACAACGACCGCTGAAAAATCCGTCAGTCCGAGTCTACAGGCAACGAACGTGAAAAAAGTGCAGGTAGGAGTCGACCAACGGGCAGAACTGAGCGTCACTGTGGTCAGCCAGGCAAACGTGAATATTCCACGCCTTCGCGCCCTTCTGGATGTAGTACCGGAATCTGTCAAACCGGCCATTCAACGAGCAATCGATATCTCCGAGCAGGGCTATCAGAAAGCCATCGAATCTCTGGACTGATATCCCAGCACTTCGTACCCAATTAGGATTTCGCTATTGGGATTTCGTATTTTCGTATCGAATCTTAACAGGATTTTAGCATTTGGTTGCTACAATTATTTACAGTCATACAGCTAATGTGGAAAGGGGGTGAAAATTGATGTGGAGGAAGAAGAAGTTTATCTTCGGTCTGCTGGCTGCGATTATTCTGGTCAGTGCCAGCATCGGTGGAGTTGCCCTTGCTCAGGGAGGCGAGGAGAACGGTCAACCGAAATCATTGATGTCCAGGGTCGCCGATATACTGGATATCGACCAGCAGCAGCTTGAAGATGCCTTCGAGCAAGCCCGCACCGAGATGCAGGAAGAAGCCCTGGATAATTACCTTCAGGGCCTGGTGGATGAAGGTGTGATAACCGAAGAAGAAGCCGCTCAGTATAAAGAGTGGATGCAGTCAAAACCTGACATGACGGAGTTCAAGGAACAGCTCAAGGACTGGATGGAGGCAAAGCCGGATATACCCGGTATATTCGG
>CAZBAN010000019.1:16672-24324 GCA_964489895.1 uncultured Dehalococcoidales bacterium | reverse complement strand
CAGGTAAAAGGGTCCTGGTTGTAGATGATGATGAAAAAACGGTGGAACTGGTCAAACTCTACCTGAACCGGGACGGCTACAAGGTTCTTACCGCCTACAACGGCACTGAAGCGCTGCGCCTTGCCCGGGAGAGCCGCCCCGACCTGATAGTCCTTGACCTCATGCTGCCCGGTATCGACGGTCTTGAGGTCTGCCGCACCCTCAGAGGGGAGTCTGATGTACCGATTATCATGCTGACCGCCATGACTACCGACGAGGACAAACTGGCAGGCCTGGACCTGGGCGCTGACGATTACGTAACCAAGCCTTTCAGTCCCCGTGAGCTTGCCGCCAGAGTACGGACAGTGCTAAGGCGCCTGCCGGGTGAACGGGGTCCCGATGAAATCAGGTACGGTAATCTTGCCATGAATTTCCTGAAACGAGAGGCTTCGATAGATGACAGACCCCTGGGCTTAACCGAGATGGAATTCAAGCTGCTTGGAGTTATGATAAAAGAACCGGGCAGGGTTTTCAGTCGCGCCGAGCTTATCGATAAAGCACTCGGCTACAATTTTGAAGGCTTTGACCGCACCATAGACGTCCATATTCTGAACCTGCGCCGGAAACTGGAGCCTGACCCGGCACATCCTGTATATATCAAGACCATGTACGGAGCCGGTTACAAACTGTCAGAGGTGACCGATGACGGGTAAGCTGCAATTCCGCCTCCTCATGGCATTCACCCTGGTAATACTGGTTGCTATAGGGGCTGTCCTGTTCTTCACAAACGAGGCTACAAAAGATGAAATCCGCCGCTTCGGAGAACAGGTAGACCGGCTGCGAGCAGTCAGGATGGAGGCTGAACTGGCACGGTTTTATCGCACCAAAAGAGACTGGCTCGGTATCCAGCCGGTCATTGAGCAATGGGGTAACCTCTACGAGCAGCGTATCGTACTCACCGACACGGACGGGACTGTAATCGCCGACTCTGAAGATAGCCTCTCCGGTGAGTACGTTCCGGAATCATCCGGCAGAAACCTGACACTCCCTTTTCAGACGGGCTCTATAGGCGTGCTGTATATCACTCCGAAATCATCTTCCGAGCTCAGTCTCGAGTCACTGCAAATACTATTCGGGGCTATAGGACGCTATTTCCTCTGGGGAGGTCTGATTGCGGTAGCTATCGCTCTGATAATGACCTTTTTCCTGTCGCGGCGAATACTATCTCCGGTGAAAGCCCTGAACGATGCCGCCAGACGACTCGGCAGCGGTGATTTCACCCAGAGAGTGGAGGTTAAGGATAAAAGCGAGTTCGGTGAACTGGGCAATACCTTCAATACTATGGCTGATAATCTGGAACATGCCGAAGAGCTGCGGAAAAATATGGTAGCCGATATTGCCCACGAGCTCAGAACTCCGCTCTCCAATATCAAGGGTTATCTGGAAGCTACCCGTGACGGCCTGGTAAAAGCGGATGAAGATACTATCCGAAAGCTTGATGAAGAAGCGACTCTCCTGTCCCGACTGGTCGATGACCTTCAGGAGCTGAGTCTTGCCGAGGCGGGTGAACTGAAGCTGCTCCGTCAGCCGGCAGATATATCCGATGTCATAAATCAAGCCACTTCCATGATGCAGACAGCAGCAGACGAAAAGGAGGTAGCCATAACCACCGAGCTTCCCGAACAATTACCGCCGGTTGATATAGACGCACACCGTATAAGTCAGGTACTCCGCAATCTTCTTGAGAATGCACTCACCGTTACCGCTCCGGGCGACTCTATCACCGTTTCGGCTGAAGAGCAGGTTGACTGTGTGGAGATAAGCGTAACCGACACCGGAGAAGGTATTCCCGCCGAGAACCTGCCATATATCTTCGAGCGGTTTTACCGGGTGGACAAGTCACGCACCCGGGCTACCGGCGGCAGCGGTCTGGGACTGACTATCGCTAAACGCCTGGTGGAAGCACATGGAGGTGGCATCAAAGCAGAAAGCGAGCCGGGGAGAGGCAGCCGTTTCAGCTTCACGATACCCTTCTCCCGATAGTGTTATATAATTCAAAGGCAGCCTTAATAATATCTTGATAATTATCCGCCATAATTTTTATGTTATAAATAAATCTATGATTCACAGGTACAGTAACGCGATACAGGAGGGACTTGATGAGACTCACAAGAATAGCTATAGCCCTGATGCTCTGTAGCGCCATTGTATTAACAATCGGCTGCGGCAGGCAGGAAACGTCAACCGCCCAGGAGCAGCAGGTTGCTACCGTCCAGCGAGGTAACCTTACACTGGATATTACCGCCATCGGCAACCTGGCATTATCTCAAAAGGAAAACCTTGCTTTCGAGATAGACGGTACCGTTGAAGATGTCCTGGTCGAAGAAGGAGATTTCGTTGAAGAGGGGGATGTGCTGGCTGAGCTCGATTCTTCAGGACGACTGGACTATCTCAACACTCTGGAACGCCAGATAGAAACAAAGGAAAGAGAGCTGCTCCAGGCAGAGATAAATGTCGAAAATGCAGAAGCCGCCCTTTCCGAAGTCAACAGCCCCGAATACATATCTCTGGCTACAGCTCAGGCTGAACTCGAGGTTGCCAACGCCGAAATAGCCCTGGCAAGTGCTCAGTCGGCTTACGACACGGCTAAAACCCGGTACGATAATAACTGGACCGTAGCCGAATTTACCAGGAACTACGAGCAGAAGAAAGCCCAGCTCGCCATAGCCGAAGCCAAACTCGCCGATGCGGAGGATACCCTGTCGCAGGTGCCGGACGATATCGCCCAGGAGCGTGAGAACAAGCAAAAAGAGCTTACCATAGTCCAGAGCAAACTCGAAGAAGCCCAGACAGCACTGGAAGATGCTGATGAAGCACTGGAGGAAGCCCAGGTACAGAACTATACTATTACGGCTCCTTTCGATGGTTTCATTACCAAGGTCAATATCAGCGACGGCAGTGAGGTAAAGCAGGGCACAACAGCTATAGAAATAGCCGACCCCAACCAGTTTGAAGCCGATATCATGGTCAGCGAAATGGACATCTTTCAGGTGGAAGTCGGTATAGAAGCAACCGTTCAGGTGGAGTCTGCCCAGTCAATTATCCTTCCCGCTGAGGTTGTGCGTATTGCGCCTACAGCCACCATTCAGTCAGGAGTGGTAAATTATGAGGTTAAAGTAGCAGTCAGTTCACTCGAAACCATTGCCGAGGAACGGCAGGGAATGATGGAAAGAGCCATGGAGGATATTGCTTCCGGGGAACTCCCCGAAATGCTCCAGAGAGCAGTTGAAGAAGGACGCCTTACCGAGGAACAGGCGAGAGAGATGTTAGAACAGATGCAATCAGGTGATTTTCCCTCCCCGCAGGAAGGTTTCGAGGGACGGACGCCATTCGCAGAAGGTGAAATACCCGAAATGCCAGAAGGATTTGAGGGGCAGATGCCATTTAGCGGCGGCGGTGTCACAAGTGGGACTGCTAACGTGTCGTCTGAAGATTTCCAGCTCAGAGAAGGGCTTACCGTTACCGTAACCATCATTACGGAACAGAGAAACGACGTGTTACTGGTGCCTAATGCAGCTATCAACACACGGGTAGGCAAGAATTACGTAACAATAGTCTTAGCGGACGATACTACCGAGGAGCGTGAGATACAGGTCGGGATAAGCGACTGGCAATATACAGAGGCAACCAGCGGACTCAGCGAAGGCGAACAGGTATTCGTCCCCGAGGGTACTACCACCACAAATACAGGTCCTCAGGGCGGATTTATGTTTCAAGGAATGGGGAGATGATGATTAGCCTGAACAACATTACCAAAGTCTATCCGATGGGTAAAAGAGAACTCACGGCTCTCCGTGATATAACGATGGATATCGAACAAGGAGAACTGGTGGCGATTATGGGTCCCTCAGGTTCGGGTAAGACCACGCTGCTTAATTTACTCGGCTGCCTTGACACGCCGACATCGGGCACCTACCATCTTGAAGGAAGAGAGGTCAGCAAGCTAAGCGGCGGTGAGCTCGCAGAAATCAGGGGACAGAAGATAGGTTTCATCTTCCAGACCTTCAATCTCCTGTCCCGGCTCACGGCAAAAGCCAACGTTGAGCTGGGAATGACATACGCCGGCGGCGTTGTACGCCAGCGAGCTCTGGAAGCCCTGGATATGGTCGGGCTCTCCGAGAGAACTAACCATCGGCCGATAGAGCTTTCAGGAGGCGAGCAGCAACGGGTAGCCATCGCCCGTGCTCTGGTGAAAAATCCCACTCTTTTCCTGGCAGACGAACCTACCGGTCAGCTTGACAGCAAATCAGGCATGGAGATAATCTCCATCCTGACCTCCCTGAACAGCGAACACGGTATTACCGTGCTTATAGTGACCCACGACGCCGATATTGCCAGCAGCTGCCAGCGAATAATCCAGCTCAGGGATGGCGAAATCATCACAGAGGAAAGCGCATGAGAAAGTGGACTAGCCTTTTAAGCACCGTCTGGATGGGACTGAGCACTCACAAGCTGCGTAGTTTCCTAACCATGCTGGGCATTGTTATCGGCGTCGCCTCCGTAATTGCTCTCATGTCAATCGGTAAAGGTGCTCAGGCTGCCATACTCGAAAATATTCAAGGTATGGGGTCAGACCTGATTACTATCAGTCCCGGGGCATTCACCTTCGGTGGTGTCAGGGGCGGCAGCAGCCAGACACTTACCCTCGAGGATTCCGAAGCAATAGCAGAGCAAATCTCCTATATAAATGCCGTATCTGCTTCCAACAGCAGTAATCTCCAGCTCGTCTACGGCGGTGAAAATACGAATTCCAGTGTTACCGGCGTAACACCCGATTATAAAGAGGTACGCAACCTCGAATGCGCCTCGGGAGCCTTCTTCACCGAATACGAATACCAGCGCGGTACCAAGGTAGCCGTATTGGGCTCAAATATCAAAGAGACTTTATTCGGTGATACCGACCCGCTAGGGGAAAAACTGAGGATGGGCAGCATAGTGGTTACTGTCATCGGCGTCCTCGAGAGCGAGGGAGGGTTCATGGGACCCGACGATACCATTTACATTCCGCTTAGCGCCATGCAGCAGGCTGTAGCCCAGAGACGAACAGCTCAGGGCGAGCGTGTGGTATCATCGATATTCCTGACGGTGAGTGACGAAAGCAAGACAGACCAGGTTATTGACGACATCACAAACCTGCTACGAACCCGCCACAGACTGAGTTCCGATGCCGATGACGACTTCAGAATAATGTCAATGCAGGAGATAGCTGAGGCTATGGAATCGACGACGCAGACTCTCACCATTCTTCTGGGTGCCATCGCCGCTATCGCTCTGCTGGTGGGCGGCATCGGCGTGATGAACATCATGCTGGTATCGGTACTGGAGAGGACCAGGGAAATAGGTATTCGTAAAGCTCTGGGAGCTAAAGAAAGAGACATCTGGATTCAGTTTCTTATCGAGGCAGCGTCGCTGACGTTTGCCGGCGGCGTTATCGGTGTTATTGCCGGCTGGGTAGTTTCCTTCTTTGTGAATTTATCAGGGTTGGTGAATACGCTGGTTACCGCCGATATAGTTATCCTTGCCGTTTCGGTATCGATCGGCATCGGGTTGTTCTTCGGGTTTTATCCTGCCTGGAACGCCTCACGCCTCAACCCTATCGAGGCACTCCGGTCTGAATAACCGGACCCTTAAATCGCCCTTAAAAACCCTCAGCCGCCACTAACCAGGTGGCGGCTTTTTCGTTATATAATAGTAGAAAGAGTAATAATCAGGAGGGGGAAGTTAATGAAAAAGAGGTGGATACCGGTTCTCGGACTGGTAGCGGTACTGGTAATACTTGGACTGACCGGCTGCGAGCAGGGCGGCGCCGCCCTCGGCGAGATTACCAATCTGAACCTGAGTAACCAGCAGCAGGGTATATGGGTCACAGGAAAGGGTGAAGTCAGCGCTGTCCCGGATACAGCCTCCATATCGGTAGGTATCTCGGCAAAGGAATCGACTGTAGCTGAAGCCCAGGCTGCGGCGTCTGCAGCTATGGACAGGATAACGGACGCACTTATTTCCAACGGCGTAGCCAGAAAAGATATTCAGACCAGCTACTTTTACATTTATGAAGAAACAACCTGGGACAGAGACAGGAATGAAGAGGTGGTAACCGGCTATCGGGTAACGAATATGCAAACAATCAAGATAAGAGATATCGATAAGGTCGGGACAATTATCGATGCCGTAGCCAGAGCCGGTGGAGACCTTACCCGGATAAGCAACATTAACTTCTCCGTAGAAGACCCGACGGAATACTACGAAGAAGCCAGAGAAGAAGCGATGGCTGATGCCAAGGAGAAAGCACAGCAGCTTGCCAAACTTGCCGGTGTCAGCCTGGGCAAAGCAACCTATATCTCTGAGAGTTCCGACTCGACATCCGCAGTTCATCGGGTTAGTATGGATATTGCACTGGCTGAAGCTGCACCAGCCCCTGCACCAATAGAGACTGCAATCAGCCCCGGAGAACTTGATATAAGCCTGACTGTCCAGGTAATCTACGAAGTCAAATAAAGACGAGCTAATATCCGCGTTAAAAAGGAGAGTTCCGATGTATCGGAGCTCTCCTTTTTGAATCCAAATCTATTATTAGCTTCGAGTATTCAGTGAAAACGATTTTACACCAGAGTACAATCTCTCATACTTATACTTATTATAGAGCCGTCGTATTTACCCTGCACCGTTACTGTCTGCCCGGTCATCAGTTGTTGTAATTCAGGACCGTGTCTTCTGTTAAATACGCAGCGTACTCTCTGCCGCAAGGTGTTTTCGTCGGAACCGACCAGACTTATAGAATATATGTCCATGGCTTCTCTGACTTCTACCTTATCTACGGTCCCCGTCACCCTGAGAATCTGATTTACAAATCTGGCATCAGCCGCCGCTCCTTCTGTTTCGTAGGCTGAAATCACTTCATCAACGGTTAATTCCATATCCGGTTGCAGTGTTTCAGGCTCTTCTTCGGCTTCCTCTTCCTCGACTTCCTCCTCCTCTTCCTCAGGCTCTTCCTCTACTTCGAGTTCTTCTTCCTCCGGCTCTTCCTCTATCTCCGGCTCTGGTTCAGGCTTTTTTACCTTCTTGCGCCGGGCTGCAGGTCTGGTCTTGGGAGCAGGCTTCTTTTCCTCTACAGGCTCTTCTTCTTCCTCTTCCTCAACCTCTTCTACCACTTGTTCGGATTCAGGTTCTTTTGCTTTTTTACGTCTGGCAACTCGTCTCGCTTTCCGAACGGTTCTCCTTACTCGTTCTTCTTCCGGCTCTTTTTCAGGTTCTTCCTCTTCCTCAATCACCTCTTCCATCACTGGCTCCTGTTCAGGTACTTCTTCCACCCTTACTTCCTCTTCCACTGATTTTTCAGGCGCTCTTTCTTCTCTCAGCTCCTTATATGTCTTATCTATCTTTTTAAAAGACCCTGAGAACAGAGGGTAACCGCACCACTGGCAGCACCAGTCCAGTGTTCTCATCGTCTCTCTACCGCAATTCGGACACCTTTCCATTACACACCTCTTAAATAGAATATACAGCAGTATATGAGTTTGTCAATCTGGCTGTTTAAAAACTCCTTTTATCGTCGTCTATTTGTTCTAACCTCACCCCTGACCCTTCAGGGTGAACCCCTCTCCATCCAGAACCAC
>CAZBAN010000019.1:11207-16572 GCA_964489895.1 uncultured Dehalococcoidales bacterium | reverse complement strand
GAGAGGGGGATAAAGGGGGTGAGTACTTGATGCGCCCGAACCCGAACGGTATTAACTCAGAGCTGACCGCAGTTTAGTTTTTAGCATATTTTTAAAAGAACGTATCTATAAAAGGGTCGCCTGGGGAGGAGTCTCTTTATCATAAGGAAGATTCAGGTGCTGATACGCCAGCCGTGTTGCCAGTCTACCCCGGGGTGTTCTCTCCAGGAAGCCCAGCTGCAGGAGATAAGGCTCATAAACATCCATTATGGTGTCGGATTCCTCGCCGATGGCAGCGGCAATCGTCTCCAGCCCGACCGGACCGCCGCTGAACTTCTCTATTATGGTATACAGCACCTTGCGGTCCGTCTCGTCAAGCCCTGTGGCATCAACCTCAAGTTTAGACAGCGCTTCAACCGCTACCGCCTGGGTGGCTACGCCGTCCGCTACCACCTGAGCATAATCTCTCACGCGTTTCAACAAACGGTTAGCCACTCGGGGTGTCCCTCTTGCCCTGCTGGCTATCTCCTCCAGCCCCCTATCTTCGGCCTGTATCCCCAGAATACGGGCTGAGCGTTCCAGGATTCTCTTGATAGCCTCCTTGTCGTAGAAATCGAACCTGTAGACAGCGCCAAACCGGTCACGTAACGGCGGACTCAACAGGGCAAAACGGGTGGTGGCGCCAATCAGGGTAAAGGAAGGCAGGTTCAGCCTCAGACTCTTTGCGCCGGGACCTTTGCCGATAATCAGGTCGAGGGCAAAGTCCTCCATCGCCGGGTATAAAATTTCTTCGACCGCCCGGTTCAGGCGGTGGATTTCATCTATAAAAAGAATATCCCGGCTATGAAGGTTCGTTATGATTGCCGCCAGGTCTCCTGTCCGCTCCACAGCCGGTCCGGAAGTAACCCTGAGATTAACTCCCATCTCGACAGCTATGATATTAGCCAGCGTGGTCTTGCCCAGACCCGGGGGTCCGTGGAAAAGGATGTGGTCGAGGGGTTCGTCTCTACCCTTGGCAGCAGCTATAGCTATATTAAGATTTTCTTTTACCTTTGTTTGCCCGTCGAAGTCAACAAGGCTACGCGGTCGCAGGCTTGTGTCAAGAGGCGTATCCTCATCAGTAGGTTTACCCGATATAATACGAGCTATTTGTAGTTACCTCCCCGGGTCTTTCAAATCTTTCCTATTTCAATTCAAGCGAGGCTGAAGCTCTATAAATCGTTATTGCAGTTATTATACCACATCCATGCCCTGTTCGAGGTAAAAAAAGCTGCCCCGTTTCAAATCGGGGCAGCTTTTTTACACAAAATAACCATATACCTGTGCGAGTGATTACTAAATAGCCAGCTCCGCCTCGTTCGCTTCGTCAGCTCTAATAGCCAGGAGGGCTTCTTCCTGCTCGTCCTGCCCTTCGGTCTCCCCGCTGAGCATGAGTCTCAACATTTCTTCAGAAACCGGCGACCGGGCGGGTATCAGCCTGCCGATAATGACGTTTTCCTTAAGTCCTACCAGCCTGTCCGTCGCTCCCTTGACCGCAGCCTCGGTCAGCACCCTGGTGGTCTCCTGGAATGAAGCTGCTGCCAGCCAGCTATCGGTACTCAACGAAGCCCTGGTTATGCCCAGCAAGACCGTATGGGCGGTGGTGGGTTCCCCACCTTCGGCCAGAACCTCGGCATTAATGTCCTCATACTGGAACCGATCTATCAGTTCTCCCGGTATCAAATCAGTGTCTCCGGAAGAATCGACCCTCACCTTGTCCAGCATCTGATGGACAATAATCTCAATATGCTTATCACTGATATTCACGCCCTGCGAACGGTATACCCTCTGCACCTCGTCCACCAGGTACTGCTGTACCGCTTCTCTGCCCAGAATATGCAGCATTTCCTGCGGGTTTACAGAACCATCGGTAAGCTGCTGGCCCGCCTTCACCATGTCCCCACTCTGGATACGGACCGGAATAGCCGCTGGAACAATGTACTCCCGCTTCTCCTGCTCTTCGTATACTATCGCCACCCTGTCACCTTCAATCTCCACCTGACCGGCGACACCAGCCAGAATAGCCTGTTCTTCTTCAACCACGGCAACGTCCTTTGATTTGGCTTTGCTTTTCTTGGTGGAAGCTTTTGCTTTCGGCTGTGCCAGCACCGTACCTATATCTACCGATTGACCCTTCTTGACCACGACTTTCCAGCCAGAAGGCAGCGCATACTCTTCGCGGAACGTATCGGAACTCGTAACCAGTATTTTATCCCCGTCATCACCGTGGACCACTTCAGCAACACCGCTTATATCGGCAAGAACCGCCGGTACTTTCGGCGTTCTGGCTTCGAAAAGTTCTTCCACTCTGGGAAGACCGCTGGTGATATCGAGTCCGACAACGCCTCCGGTATGGAATGTCTGGAGGGTAAGCTGTGTACCCGGCTCACCGATACTCTGAGCGGCGATAATACCTACCGCCGTATTGAGATTGACCATCTCGCCGCGGGACAGGTCTCTGCCGTAGCATGCCTGGCAGACACCGCGTCTCGACTGACAGCTCAAAGGCGACCGGGCATGAACCTTGGTTATGCCGGCGGCAATAATTGCTTCCGCTTTTTCTTCATCGATCTCTTCATTGCGGTCGACAATAGTCTCTCCTGTCTCGGGATGAACCACTCTGCTGGCTGCCAGGCGTCCGATTATCCGCTCTGCAAAGGAGGGCAATAACCTCCGTTCTTCCGGTTCTGTTATCCATATTCCTTCTATGGTCTGGCAATCCTCCTCCAGGACGATAACGTCATGAGAGGCATCAATAAGACGTCTCGTAAGATGTCCACTCTCAGAGGTCCTCAGGGCAGTATCGGTCAATCCCTTCCTCGCTCCGTGAGTGGATATAAAGTACTCAAGAACACTCAGCCCCTCACGGAAGCTTGACTTAATGGGAAAGTCTATTATCTTGCCGGAAGGATTGGTCATGAGACCGCGAAGGCCCGCCATTTGATTTATCTGGGAGATGTTACCTTTCGCTCCGGATGTTGCCATCATGTAAACTCCGCCATAGCGGTCAAGACCTTCGGATACGGCATCCGCAATCTTATTGATTGTGTCCGTCCACACCTGGACGACGCCGCCGTACCTTTCATCCTCGGTAATTATACCGCCTTCGTACTGGCTTTCAAGGGTAGCGGTCCTGTTTTCTGCTTCCAGTAACAGCTCCGGTTTGCTTTCCGGTACCTCAATATCGCTCATAGCGATGGTGGTCCCTGATTTAGTGGCATATTCGAACCCGAGCTGCTTCAGGTCGTCCAGCACTACCGCCATGTCTTCGTCATCCAGCAGTTTCGAGCATTCGGTTACTATATCCTTTAATCCCGATTTATCAATAACTTCGTTGCGAAATTCCATCCCCGGAGGTAAGACTTCGTTAAAGATGATGCGACCGACGCTGGTCTTAATCCTATCACCACCTCTATCCCGGTCTCTTACTTCAATCTCAGCCCTGAAATCGACCGCACCAAGCTCATAAGCGAGTTTAGCCTCTTCGAAGCTACCGAAGACATAGCCTTCTCCTCTGGTACCCTGCCTGATGGTGGTCAGGTAATAACATCCAAGCACTATATCAAGAGTGGGGGTTACAATCGGCTCACCGCAGCTGGGCAGCAGCATATTGTGGATACTGAGCATGGTCTCTCTCGCTTCTCTTACGGCAGCTTTTGAAAGGGGTATATGTACCGCCATCTGGTCGCCGTCAAAATCGGCATTGAAAGCGGTACATACCATGGGATGAAGCTGGATGGCACTGCCGTCAATAAGCACCGGTTCGAAAGCCTGAATACTGAGCCTGTGCAGGGTGGGAGCACGGTTAAGCAGTACCGGCCGCTCTTTTACGACCTCTTCAAGGATATCATACATCTCCGGCTTAGCTCTCTCTACCAGCCGCCGGGCACTCTTAATGTTATGAGCCAGACCCCGTTCGAGCAGCTGGTGCATTACGAAGGGCTTGAAGAGTTCCAGCGCTATCCGGCGGGGTATGCCGCACTGGTTTATCTTGAGTTTGGGACCGACCACTATTACCGAACGCCCGCTATAATCAACGCGTTTACCGAGCAGGTTCTGGCGGAAGCGCCCCTGCTTGCCCCTGAGCATGTCCGAAAGTGACTTCAGCCTGTGGTTGCCGCTGGTAGCGTATGCCTGTCCCCTCCTGCCGTTATCGATGAGCGAATCCACGGCTTCCTGAAGCATGCGTTTTTCATTGCGGATTATTATTTCCGGTGCACCCGTTTCCATCAGGTGACGCAGGCGATTATTACGGTTGATTACCCGCCGGTACAGGTCATTAGTGCCGCTGATGGCAAATTTACCGCCATCAAGCTGTACCATGGGCCTGAGGTCAGGAGGCAACACAGGCAACACGGTGGTAATCATCCACTCAGGCTTGCTGCCACTGCGACGGATAGCCTCCACTACCTGAAGCTGTTTACTCGCCTTTTTCCGTCGCTGACCGGAATTAGAACGGGTCTCCTCGAGCAGCTCGTTACGGAGTTCGTTCAGGTTAATCCCTTTGATGAGCTGGACAATAGCCTCAGCTCCCATCCCGGCTTCAAATACCGGGTCGTATCTCAGTTTGAGCTCCTGGTACTGGTTTTCGGTCAGGAGCATCCTCGCGTGGAGGTCCTTCAGCAGCTCCACTTCGTTAATGCATTGTTCCTGAAGCTGAGCTTTCTCTTCCTCCCATTTCCGCCGTATCTCGTTGACTTCTTCTACCGTAGCCTCTTTCATTTCGGAAATCATGACTTCAAGTGCTTCTTCCCGTTCCGCTATATTCTGTAATAATCTTTCGTCAGCCTGCTCGATTGCCAGCTCACGTTCCTCCTCACTGATTGAAGTGATGATATAGTGCGAGAAATAAAGAACGCGCTCCAGATTCCGCGGCGACATATCCAGCAGCAGTCCGAGCCGACTGGGTATTCCTTTGGCAAACCAGACATGGCTAACAGGGCAGGCGAGCTCGATATGTCCCATTCTTTCCCTGCGTACCTTGGACTGGGCTACCTCAACGCCGCACTTATCACAGATAACTCCCTTATAACGTATCCTTTTATATTTACCGCAAAAACATTCATAGTCCTTGGTGGGACCGAAAATTCTTTCGCAGAAAAGTCCGTCCCTCTCCGGCTTTAGAGTGCGGTAATTGATAGTCTCAGGTTTTGTAACTTCACCATAGGACCAGCTTCTTATCTGCTCAGGTGAAGCCAGGGAGATACGGACCGAATCAAAATCATTAACTTCCAGCATTACTTTCATCTCCTGTATCAGTCTCAGTCGGGTCTTCTTCATCAGTAATTTCGGTTTTTATTTCAGTTTCTTCCGGGGACTCTTCAGCGGATATTTCTTCCTCCGTTAC
>CAZBAN010000019.1:0-11107 GCA_964489895.1 uncultured Dehalococcoidales bacterium | reverse complement strand
CGGCGACCTCCGCCTCAGCCACAGGCTCTTCCTGGATACCCTCTCCGGATTCCGTTTCTTCTGTCGCCACTTCAACCGTATCCTCGGCGACCTCCGCCTCAGCCACAGGCTCTTCCTCGGTTTCACCATCAGAGCCGGCCTCTGCCGGTACAATTTCAACCGTACCTTCAAGGGGTTCAACGCCTGGTTCCAGACCGGGCACTTTTACAGCTTCAGTAGTGAAAGCCGCCTTTTCTTCCTCGTTAATCACTTCGATGGCAAGTCCCAGACTCTGAAGCTCCTTCACCAGGACCTTAAACGATTCCGGCACGCCGGGCTGGAGTATATCTTCATTTTTAACTATAGCCTCATAGGCTTTAGCCCGCCCGATTACGTCATCCGATTTTATAGTCAGTACTTCCTGCAGGTTATGGGCTGCGCCATAAGCTTCCAGCGCCCACACCTCCATTTCACCGAACCTCTGACCTCCGAACTGGGCTTTACCCCCCAGCGGCTGCTGGCTTATCAACGAATAAGGTCCGGTTGAGCGTGCATGAACCTTATCTTCAACAAGATGGTTCAGTTTCATCATATAGATATACCCGACCGTTATCGGCTGGTCGAACGACTCGCCGGTGTGACCATCACGTAAAATAACCTTGCCGACAGTAGGCGGTGGGTAGTTCCTTCCAGTGCTTATCTTGGCTATAACTTCTTCAAGCTCTTGCTCATTGAAGTCACGACTATCCACTCCGAGGTCCTGCAGCCAAAGCCGTATACAGACATCCTTTGCCTCTCCCGGATGGTCGTCACTGAACACCTTATCCCCGTCATAGCCGCGGTCCTTGATCCACTCTTTAGCCTTTTCCAGTTTCAGTCCACCATTTTTATTACTCGGGTCAAGGTTGACCGCTCCCGCCTGCTGAGCCAGCCACGCTTTTGCCAGGACATCCTCGATATCAACGTCATCGGCACCATCGAAAACAGGAGTGAGAGCTTTGAAGCCCAGTGTCTTGGCTGCCCAGCCAAGATGGGTCTCCAGCACCTGGCCGATATTCATACGCGACGGGACACCAACGGGATTGAGGATAATATCCACCGGAGTACCGTCGGGCAGGAAAGGCATCTCTTCAGCCGGGGCTATAATGGAGACGACTCCCTTGTTACCGTGGCGTCCGGCAAGTTTATCGCCCACCGCATTTCTCCGTTTCTGAGCAACCCATACCTGTACCAGCTGGTTCACCCCGGCGGCAAGGTCGCTGCCCGTGAATTCCTTCACATTGATAACCTTCCCCCATTCACCGTGCGGTACGCGCAGGGATGTATCTTTAACCTCCCTCGCTTTCTCACCAAAGATAGCCCGCAGCAGTTTTTCTTCGGCTGATAACTCGGCTTCACCTTTGGGAGTGATCTTCCCGACCAGTATGTCGTCGGGACCAACGGCTGCTCCAATCCTGATAATTCCGTTTTCATCCAGTTCCCGGAGACTTTCCTCGCCTACGTTGGGGACGTCTCTGGTTATTTCTTCGGGACCCAGCTTCGTATCCCTGGCTTCAATTTCATGTTTCTCGATATGGATAGAGGTGAAAACGTCATCTTCAACCAGACGGCTGCTGATGATGATGGCATCTTCAAAGTTATAGCCTTCCCAGCTCATAAAGGCACACAATACGTTCTGTCCGAGAGCAAGCTCGCCTTTATCCATAGAAGAGCTGTCAATCAGTACCTGTCCCTTCTCAACCCTGTCACCCTTGTGTATCAGGGGACGCTGATTGGTACATGTGCCCTGATTGGTACGAACAAACTTCATCAGCTTATATTCATCTATATTACCGTCATCGGTGGTAACCTCTATTCGCGAGCTGGTAGCCGAGGTTACCGTGCCCGAGTTATGAGCGGTCAGTACCTGTCCGCTGTACTCGGCAGCTACCGACTCCATACCGGTAGCTATCAACGGCGCTTCGGGTGAAAGCAACGGCACAGCCTGCCGCTGCATATTGGAACCCATCAGAGCGCGGTTGGCATCATCATGCTCAAGGAACGGTATCAACGAAGCGGCGACACTGAATATCTGCTTCGGAGATACATCCATATATTCGATTGCGTCAGGTGATTCCCTGAGATAATTACCACTGAGTCGCGCTTCAACCCTTTCATCCATGAACTGGCTCATCTCATCCAGTTTGACGTTAGCCTGGGCGATTGTATACCTGTCTTCTTCATCAGCCGGGAGATAGACGACATCGGAAGACACGAACGGGACAACCCTCACCGTAACCGGCGAAAGTTTCTTTATTTTTTCAATGTGTTTCTTTGTAATAGTGGTACCGGCTTTTACTATGATATTCCCGGACTTGTCCTTGACCTGTTCTCTGGCTTTTCTGCCTTCCAGCCTATCGTAGTCTTCACTCACTTCAGAGACAACCTTCCGGTAAGGCGTCTCAATAAAACCGTACCGGTTAATACGACCGTAAGTCGCCAGAGAACCGATAAGACCGATATTGGGTCCCTCAGGCGTCTCAATCGGGCATATCCTGCCGTAGTGCGAATAATGCACGTCGCGGACCTCAAAACCGGCACGGTCACGGGATAAACCACCCGGTCCCATCGCCGATAATCGCCGCTTGTGTGTTAACTCATCGAGAGGATTTGTCTGCTGCATGAACTGTGATAGCTGTGAACTGCCGAAAAATTCCCTGATAGCCGCCACCACCGGTCGTATGTTTACCAGAGCACTGGGGGTTGCCGATTCGGTGGGAATGGTGCTCATGCGCTCTTTGGCGACTCTTTCCAGCCTCACCAGACCGATGCGGAACTGGTTTTGAATCAGCTCGCCGACAGTGCGTACCCGCCGGTTTCCCAGGTGATCGATATCATCAGGAGAATCGGTGCCAATATTGACCATCATTACATGCCGGATTATCTCTACGATATCTTCCCTGGTTAAAGCTCGCTGGTCTTCCGGTATATCCAGCCCCAGCCTCTTGTTGAGCTTATAACGCCCTACCGAGCCCAGGTCGTAATGCAGCGGATTGAAGAACATGTTCTCTATCAGTCTTCTGGCATTTTCAATATTGGGCGGGTCTCCCGGGCGCATCTTTCTGTAGATACTCATCAGAGCCTCGGACTTATCCCTTACCAGAGGCTCGCGGTCCATGGTTACATTTACGAAATGAAATTCGGGAGAATCACCACCTTTTGAGTACAGTTCAATCAACTCTTGGTCGCTGCTGTAATCGATAGCGCGTAAAAGGGTAGTTGCCGGAATCTTGCGTTTTCCGTTTATCTTGACCGATATCACGCCCTGATTATTCGTCTCGAACTCAAGCCAGGCACCGTGACCGGGTACAAGCTTGGCATTGCACAGCCTGTGACCGCTGGTAGGGTCTTCTTCGGCGATAAAGTAAACACCGGGAGAGCGAAGAAGCTGGCTTACCACCACTCGTTCAGCCCCGCCGGTAATAAAGGTACCTTTGGTCGTCATCAGTGGAACATCCCCGAAGAACAGGTCCTGTTCCTTTATTTCCCCCGTACCTTTCACCAGCAATCTTGTCTTTATATACAGGGGGGCTGAGTAGGTCATATCGCGCTGGACACACTCCTGTTCGGAGTTGCGCGGTTCCCGAAACTCATAGCCGATGAAGCTTATCTCCTGTCTGTTACCGGTAAAATCTTTAATAGGAGATATTTCATCCAGTAAACGTTTTAGTCCTTCTTCCTGTAACCAGCGGAATGAGTCTAACTGGACCTGAATCAGATTGGGAACCTGCAGTATCTCGGGTAACCTTGCGTAGGACTTTCTTGAAACGGTGGACAATGTTCTTTCGTCATCTTTCAGAGGCACAAAAACCATGCGCAACACAACTCCTTAGCGTAGGATTCTTCACAAATTCGGATAACAGCAATAATCACTCTAAAAATGGACACAGTGAGATAAAGATGTAGGTTGATGAGTCAAAATAAGAAAAGCGAAAATACTTGAAGGCATACTACCGCAAGCTAATAATAACACTCAAGTACACTTTTTGTCAATACTTTTTCAAAAATTTTTCCAGATTTATTAAAAATACCTTATTCCTTCAGTTTTTCCAGGAGTTCATTTACCTTCTTCTTCATTTCTTCGATGCTGCCATCGTTGTAAATTAACTCGTCAGCAAGCTTCACCCGTTCTTCCGTGGGAGTCTGGGAACGGATACGCGCCAGAATCTCCTCTTCACTCAACCCGCGTTCCTGCATGAGGCGTTTAACCACCGTATCTTCAGAGGCAACCGTTACCCATTTCACATCAGCCAGATGGTCCCAGCCTGCCTCGAACAGAAGGATAACCTCAAGCACCACGATTTCCACTCCCTGCTTCCGGTACTCATCAAGCCTTGATTTCACCAGCTCGTAAGCCCGCGGGTGAATCATCTGGTTCAGCTGTGACATAGCCCCGGGGTTATTGAACACTATCTCTCCGAGCTTTTTACGGTCGACCTCGCCGGCAGGCGTCAGTACTTCCTCTCCGAAGGTATTAACCACGTCACGCCAGCCTTCTGTGCCGGGATTGTATACCTCGTTAGCGACCTTATCGGCATCTACGACCTTCGCGCCCAGCTCGGTAAGGTACTCCGCTATGGTACTCTTTCCGCTGCCTATCCCACCGGTAAGACCTATAACTTTCATAACAAACTCCCTTCCCTATTACCTGCCAAGCCACTCCCGCCCTTTTTCCATAACCTCAGACATATTCCTTATATCTCTCGCGCCAGGACCAGTCCCCACACCGATTCAGCTCCGCTTTCCTTGAGTACTGCGGCGCAGGCATCCAGAGTAGCCCCGGAAGTGGCTACATCATCTATAAGAATTACCTGCCTGCCTTTCAGTCTTTCATCGAGGCAGCTGAAAGCACCGGATACGTTGGTTTTTCTCTCCTCGACGGTATCTGTCCTGGCTTGAGGAGGAGTGTTCTCATATCGTACAAGGCAGTTATCCATGACAGGCATATCAATTAACTTTCCCAGCTTTTTCGCCAGCAGACCTGACTGATTGTATCCGCGCTCTCTGATTCTTTTCCGGTGCAGTGGTACCGGCACAAGTACATCGCCGGGCAATGGGTTGGCTGCCAGATAACCGCTGAGTATCCCGGCAAGAGGAGCTGCCAGTGCCCTGAGATTTCGATATTTTAGCTGGTAGACTGCCTGCTGAATAACGCCTTCGAATCGGAAAGGAGAACGAATACCGTCTATCTGTGCCTGCCAGGCAATACACCCCGGGCAGAGCACACTGCTGGGCTGCGGTCTTCCACACAGTGGACATAGCGGTGGCATTATCGCGGACAACGTGCGCCGGCAGGAAGTGCAGATATAAGCCCCTTCTTTTCCGCACCCAATACACCACTGCGGAAAAAGAAGATTAAGTGCCTTTTCCCCGAGTTTAGACACTTGAGGAAGCACACTCACCATCCGTTAGTTTATAGTTTAGAAGTGAGTATAGGTTATAGTTACGAACGGACGCGGTTAGTATGAAGCGCTCCGCTCATAATGGGTTCGTCCATATATACGTCGCCATTCCTGATTTTTAGATTGTATCCGCAATCAGGATTGGTACAAACCCAAGCTTTGTAATAAATATTCGCCCCCTGGCTGCCGAAATCCGACAGCGGTACCAGGTCTCCAGTCTTGCATCTCTGACACTTTGGAAAACTTGCTTGTTCCACGAAGTCCACCTCCCAACCGGGAAAAATTTGACTACAGTATACAACAAGTTTTAGTCGTTTACAATAGATTTTTGCAGGCTGACCGAATTAATCTTACTGTATATCGCGCCCTGCCTGGTCAACTGGCTTTTCATCAGGTTAACTGCTTCTACCGCTATAATCCCGGCATTAAATTCGGTCTCAACAATCAACCGCCCGAACCGCTGCCGCTCATCCGGGGTCGCCCGGTCGCGCATCCGGGCAAGCGTCAGATGAGGCGTAAATTGCCGTTTCTCCAGTGGAAAACCGAATTTTTCCAGTCCTGATTCAAGGCGCCGCTGCAGTTGGATCAGCATCTCTATATCCCCGCTTACTCCCACCCAGGCGACCTGGACCCGGTTCGGATTGGGGAAAACTCCCAGGTCTTTGACTTCCAGTTGAAAAGGAGATACCTTAGCAGCAGCTTCTTCAATCACGCCGGTTATTTCTTCAGTCCTGTCCGCGGCTATACTTCCTAAAAATTTCAGGGTCAGGTGGATGCTGTCCGGGTCAACCCACTTTACCGGAGCCTGACTCACCTGTTTCAATCTTGTCTCAATCTTTTCAAGCTCCAGTTTCAACCGACCTGGAAGCTCAATAGCGATAAAAGCTCGAATCTGCTCCATAGCTGCAACTCATATAAGATATTCTTCGTTACCCGTTTCAGAGACCCAGCAGCCTGCGGGCATTGTCCGCCAGAATTTCGTCTTTCGCTGCCTCAGGTAAATCCAGAGAATCTATTTCCCTGAGTAGCCGGCTCTGGGCAACTACCGGATAATCGCTGCCGAAAAGAATCTTATCGGCACCGACAAGTTGAATAACCTGATGATATATTTCAGGAGTGTACAGGAACGGCGAAGCCGCCGTATCGAAATATACTTTCTCCATCGCCTCTTTCACTTCAGGCATCAGGGCATAAAACGGCAGTCCTCCGCCCCAGTGAGCACATACAAGCGTCAAATCAGGATACCGGGTAATCAAAGGGTAAAGAATGCCAGGTGTAACCGCCCCTTTACCCTGGTAATCATGACCCACCGGCTCCGAGGAATGAACGGATAAAACCAGCTTATACTTCACCAGTAAATCAACAAACGGGTCCATCAACTCTTTATCCCCCAGGTCAAGCAGTTGTATGTCCGGTCTTATCTCACCGACTCCCCTTATCCCTCCCTTTACACACCGCTCTATCTCGGCGAGAGCAGCATCGAGTGAACGGGGCTGGACGGTGCAGAATCCCACCAGGCGTTCTGGATACCTGGCTACCGACTCCATAATATAGTCATTGGTCTCGACACATAGCTCGTGAGTGGTCCAGCCGATGTTCTGAACGATGGATATATCTATACCGTCCCGGTCCATACTCTCTATCAGTTCCTCGGCAGTAACGAGCTTCGCCTTCTCCTGAGAGTACAGGATGGCAAAACAAGGGTCGGCATTGACGTACTTGCTGCGGTTCTTCTTAATCTGCGGAGAGAATATGTGAGTATGAAAATCAATAATCACCGCCAGATTATAACAGAAGGTGTAACTCCGCTTCAACAAACAGAGCAATATAGAGAAAATAAGCGTTCTGCGGAGAAAATATAGTAAATAAAACAAACCATCGCCCCGCAACTACTACAGTCAGCTTTCACTGGATATTTATTGAGTTGCGGTATGGGACTGGCTGCGTTATTATTATAGATAGTTAGCAATCAAGCAGTTAGAGTGCTAAAATTGACCCTTCTACAGGGTTGATTAATTTTTTCTCAGGAAGGAGGACTAGAATGGCGGCAAAGTCGGTAAAACTTGAACCTTTAGCTGACAGGTTGGTGGTCAAACCTATCGAGAGAGAGGAGGTGACCAAGGGAGGAATCGTCCTGCCGGATACAGCCAAGGAGAAACCCCAGGAAGGTGAGGTCCTGGCTGTCGGCCCGGGAAGAATGTCCGATGAAGGCAAACGGATACCCATGGATATTGCTAAAGGTGACACAGTGGTCTACGCCAAATACGGAGGCACCGAAATCAAAATCGAGGATGATGAGCTTATCATCCTGCGTGAGAGCGATATTCTCGCCAAGAAACCCAAGAAATAAATCAGGAAATGTGAGGAGGATGAATAATGGCTAAACAGATTGTATTCGATGAAGAAGTTAGACACGCCCTGAAGAAAGGGATAGATACCCTGGCTGACGCGGTTAAGGTTACCCTCGGCCCCAAAGGAAGACCTGTTGCTCTGGATAAAAAATGGGGTGCGCCATCGGTAATCGATGACGGTGTCACCATCGCCAAAGAAATTGAACTCCCCGACCCTTTCGAGAACATGGGAGTGCAGCTGGTCAAAGAGGCAGCCAGCAAGACCAACGATGCCTGTGGTGACGGCACGACTACCTCGACTATCCTTGCCCACGCCATCATCACCCAGGGTTTTAAAAACGTTGCTGCCGGCGCCGAGCCTCTATCATTGAAGAGAGGAATCGAGAAAGCAACCGAGACTATTATCGGAGAACTGAAAAGGGTATCGACCGAGGTAAAGGGCAAGGAGCAGATTGCCCAGGTTGCCAACATTACCGCTAAAGACAAGAAAATCGGCGACCTTATTGCCGAGGTTATGGAGAAGGTTGGCAAGGACGGAGTAATTACCGTTGAAGAGTCCAAGGGACTCGAGTATGAGACCGAGTTTGTTGAAGGTATGCAGTTCGACAGGGGTTACATCAGCCCGTATTTCGTTACCAATACCGAGAAAATGGTGTGTGAGCTGGAAGACCCCTACATTCTATTAACCGACAAGAAAATCTCCGCTATTGCCGATTTATTGCCCGCCCTGGAGAAAATACTACAGGTAACCAAGAACCTCCTTATCGTCGCCGAAGATATCGACGGCGAAGCACTGGCAACCCTGGTGGTCAACAAGCTCCGCGGCACCCTCAATGTTCTGGCAGTCAAGGCACCCGGCTTCGGCGATCGCCGCAAGGCTATGCTTGAAGATATGGCAATTCTTGCCGGCGGGGTAGTGATTTCCGAGGATGTAGGACGCAAGCTGGACTCCGTTACCGTCGATGACCTGGGCCGCGCTCGACGCGTAACCTCTGACAAGGACAACACCACAATCGTTGAGGGTAAAGGCGACGAAGCGGCTATCACGGCGAGAATCAAGCAAATCAAAGCCCAGATCGAAGATACGACCTCAGACTTCGACCGCGAAAAGCTCCAGGAGAGACAGGCAAAGCTGGTCGGTGGCGTTGCCGTAATCAAAGTAGGCGCAGCTACCGAGACCGAACTCAAGGAAAGAAAGCACCGGGTTGAGGACGCCCTTTCGGCGACACGCGCCGCGGTAGAAGAAGGTATCCTCCCCGGAGGCGGCACTGCTCTTCTCAACGCCCTGCCGGCGCTTGAAAAGCTTAAGGTTACCGGTGATGAGGTTGTCGGCGTAGATACCGTCAGGAGAGCCGTGGAAGAGCCTATCCGCTGGATTGCGGAGAATGCCGGGCGAGACGGCTCGGTTGTTATAGAAACTGTCAAGAAGAGTCCGGCTGGAACCGGCTACGATGCCGAAGCCGACGACTACGGGGATATGGTGACCAAAGGCATTATCGACCCGACTAAAGTAGTCAGGTCAGCCCTGCAAAACGCAGCCAGTATCGCTGCTATGGTACTCATTACCCAGTCCCTGGTTACGGACATACCGGAGAAAAGTCCGGCAGCGGCAATGCCTGGTGGCGGTATGGGCGATATGAGCGGCATGATGTAATATCCATCTCATCCATGTAAAAAGCCGTGGCTTCTCGCCACGGCTTTTTCTTTTTAAAGCGTTAGTATTTCATTGAGAACTTTTTCATCCTCCACGGGACCCACCACTGCCAGACGCAGACCTTCGCCGGCAATCAGTTTATTAGCCGTTTCCTGCAGTTGAGAAGCGGTTATGGCGTCAACGATAGACACAACCTTTTCAACGGTAAGGATATCACCGAGAAGTATTTCCTGTCCTCCCATCCAGCCGGCGACGCCCCGCGTGTCCTCCATACGCAGCAGCAGGCGTCCCTTGGCAAACTCCTTCGCTTTGGTTACCTCTGACTCGGGAATCGGCTCTTTGAGCCTTGAAAGCTCTTTCAGGATTGCCTCTATGGCTACGGGCAGGTTCTTTATCTCAACACCGGCGGAAATGGTGATGGCACCGGTATCAAGCAGGTGGTCTGCGTAGCTGTGGATACTGTAGGCAAGCCCCAGTTTATCCCTGATTTCCGTGAACAGGCGACTGCTCATACCCTCACCGAAAATGACATTGAGTATATCGACAGTAAAGCGTTCGGGATGAAACAGGGACACCCCGGGCAATGCCAGGCACAGGTGAGCCTGTTCGGTATCACGTTTCTCGACAATCAGCCCGGGATTCGGCTTCTCCTCATAGTCGTGGTATCCGGGACGGTCGTTACCTCCAGCCCAGCCGGCAGTGGCTGTATTTACAGCGTCTACCGCCTCTTCATGCTGGATATTACCGGCAATAGCCGCTACTGTGTTTTCGGGTGAATAATGGGTACCGACGTAATCGAGCATCATGTCCCTGGTAATAGCCGCCATGGATTCCTTGGTTCCGGCGATATCACGTCCCAGGGGATGCCCGGGCCAGAGAAGCTCGTCTATCAGCAGTTGTACCTGCTGCGACGGAGAGTCTTTGGTCATGTTAATCTCTTCGATGATAACACTCCGTTCCCGTTCTATTTCGTTTGAGTCGAACCTGGACCGGAGCAGCATATCCGCCAGCACCTCCAGGGCCAGGCTGAAATGGGGTTGAGCCACCCTTGCCCAGTAGAGGGTAGACTCCTTATCGGTACCTCCGTTAAGCGCTCCGCCGACTCCCTCTATAGCTTCCGATATCTCTTTGGATGTTGCTCTTTTCGAGTTCCCTTTAAACAGCAGGTGCTCAACAAAATGAGATACCCCCGCCTCTTCATCACTCTCGTACCGGGAGCCTACTCCGATAAAAAAGCAGATAGATACGGAGTGGGTATGCGGCATTGTCGTGGTGACCACTCTCAGTCCGTTATCCAGTACCGTTTTCTGATGCAATCTTTCACCTTCCTGGTGTTATTAGTACATATTCTAAACGCTATCTCCATCCCCGGTCAATTTAAGACTTTTTAGTGTAGACATCAGTTGACGAATATTCACGGATAGGCTAAAGTTAAAATGTTCTTGGAGCCGAAGTGGCGGAATGGCAGACGCGCTACGTTCAGGGCGTAGTGTCCGCAAGGGCGTGAGAGTTCAAATCTCTCCTTCGGCACCACAACTCCATATGAGCGCTTGTAGCTCAGCTGGATAGAGCGCAGCCCTGCGGAGGCTGAGGTCGTGGGTTCGAACCCCGCCAAGCGCGCCACTAACGGGCGGTTAGCTCAGTTGGTCAGAGCACCTGCTTTACACGCAGGGGGTCAGAGG
>CAZBAN010000018.1:0-35109 GCA_964489895.1 uncultured Dehalococcoidales bacterium | reverse complement strand
AGCAGCGGTTTCGTAAACCGCCGGTCAAGAGTTCGACTCTCTTCGCTGGCTCCATACCATTACTTACTTAGAGGGGAGGAACGATTCCGTGACAGATACAACCTACAGTGGACTGAACCCGCCTGAAAGGGTTCTCATGGGTCCAGGTCCCAGCAATATTCATCCCCGCGTTCAGATGGCGATGCTTGCGCCTGTAGTGGGGCATCTGGACCCGTATTTTATTACCGTTATGGAGGATACGGTCAAGCTGCTACGTACCGTATTCCGCACGAAAAACGAGCTGACGTTCCCCATATCCGGTACGGGCTCGGCCGGTATGGAAGCGGGTTTCTGTAATTTTCTGGAAGCCGGCGATGTCGCCGTCATCGGAGTCAACGGTTTATTCGGAGAACGTATGGTGGACAACGCGGTGCGGAGCGGTGCCAGGGTGGTTCAGGTGCCCGCGGAATGGGGGCGCGTCGTTGAGCTTGAGGATATTGAAGCTGCCCTCAGGTCTGAAAAGAAGGTCAAACTCCTTGCCCTGGTTCATGCCGAGACCTCAACCGGTGTTCTACAGCCGCTGGAAGAAGCTTCCCGGCTGGCAAAGAAGTACGATGCCATGTTTCTGGCTGATACCGTTACTTCCCTGGGAGGACACGAGGTGGCAGTGGACGATTGGGGCATAGATATCTGTTACAGCGGTACTCAGAAATGCATAAGTTGCCCGCCCGGTCTGGCTCCGTTTACGGTCAATAAGAAAGCCCTGGAGACGATATCCAGCCGCAGTACCAAGGTCCCAAGCTGGTATCTTGACCTGTCACTCCTCTCTGCCTACTGGTCTTCCGACAGGTTCTACCATCACACCGCGCCGATATCCATGGTCTATGCCCTGTATCAGGCACTGCTGCTGGTTGTAGAAGAAGGTCTTGAGAAACGTATCCGGCGTCATAAGGTGAACGGCGATGCCCTGAAAGCCGGTCTGGAGGCGATGGGTATGGAACTTCACGCTCAGGAAGGTCACCGCCTAAACGTGCTGACCACGGTACATATCCCGGAGGGCGTGGACGATGCCCGGGTGAGAAAAGGACTCCTCAACGAGTATAATATCGAAATCGGCGGCGGACTGGGAGTACTGAAAGGGAAGGTCTGGCGTATAGGTCTGATGGGACATTCATCTACCGCCGAAAACGTGATACTCGTCCTTTCGAGTCTTGAGAAGCTGCTGGCGGTGGAGGGTTATAAAGTCGAGCCGGGGATAGGGGTACAGGCGGCTGTCAAATATTTGGCATAGGACTAATCTGTATTATGGTGTGGAGCGAAAGATGAGCAAATTTATCGATAAACTGAACCGGCTTACCCGTGCTGAGACTTCGTCACTAGGTTTCATGAGGGAGCAGTCAGCCCGACCGGGTCGAAAAATACAGCTTGTTGCCAGCCTGCCTGAAGAGAGCGCAGGGGACGTAACCGGTGCCGATGCCGTCTTAATTGGTATTTCCGGAAAAGGCACTGACGGCGAGTCCCTGCCAGAGATACCCGGGGATATCCCCTGGGGCGGGTGGCTTCATGGTGAACAGAAAAAGCTAAAGCGGCTGACAGAGACCGGCTGTGATTTCGTGGTCTTCCCGGCTAGCACCCCGCTGGCGACAGTCGAGGATACCGGCTTGGGCAGAATACTGGAGATAGACCCTGAAATAGGCGATAGCCTGCTCCGGGCGGTAAACGAACTGCCGGTGGATGCCGTGCTCGTGTCCGGTAAGCCGGGTGAAGGCTCTCTGACCTGGCAGGACCTGATGCTCTGTCAACGCATTGCCAGCTTTTTAAATAAGCCTTTGCTTGCCTGTACCAAGACAACAGTAACGGGCAGTGAACTCGAGGCATTATGGGGGGCGGGAGTTAACGCCGTGGTGGTGGAAGCAAAGACAAAAGACGGCGTAAGCAAAATCCGTAAGATAATAGACAAGACCGAGTTTGCATCAATGCGGAAGCGTGAAAAAGTGGAGCCCGTTTTAAAGCAGCCCGAAAGTAATTAAGGCACGACCGTCAGGTTGCAGTGTGTGAAAAGGACTGTCTCTCACTCCAGAGCCTTAGCCCATACCGCCTTGGAGCGGAAGCCGAACCTCTCAAGTAGTACGTCCCCCGCCATAACCCAGATAAAGATAAGTAATAGCAGGCAGAGATACGGCCAGTATAACATCCAGGGAGCATCAACCAAATATTGTCTTCCCGTCCCTGAAAGCATATTGCCGAGTTCCGGTGTGGGTGGAGGTATGCCAAAGCCCAGGTAGCTGAGGCTGGAGATATAGAATATGGTACCGGCAACAGTGAAGATGAGCATCACCGGAACTGCCCGGAGTATACCGAAGAACCAGCCCTTTCCCTCTGGCGGCGACCTGTACGCCTCTCGTAACATTTCTACCGCCCGGGGAAGCAGTACCAGGCTACATATTAACACCAATGTCATGTGGCTGTAGTTCGCAACTATCATACTGATAAGGAGCATTAACAGTACTGCCCAGGGAAATGCGCGAATTATTTCTCCGGGCAGTATCGCTAACTCCTCCAGTGTATCACCCAGCCATGTGTTAGCCTTTCTCAGGTATGTTACCAGCGTCGCCCAACCGGTAGCCAGAACAACCAGGATTCCGGCGCAGGTAAGACCGGCAAACACATCCAGCCTGATTCCATAGAGCATACGACTCAATATATCTCTTCCAAGATTGTCCGCGCCCAGAAGGTACTGCGCTGATGGAGGAGTCAGCCTGTCATCCAGTATTATCTCATTGAATCCATATGGAGCAAGGAACGGCCCCACTATTGCCACCAGTATTGATATGAAAACGAGTACCAGGCAGAAAATCAGCCAGACTCTCGGTATATTAAGGCGGCGAACTGCCTGATCTTCTTTTCGTTCCGTTGATGAAGCGTGCTTGCTGAAATGATTACAGGCAATCTCGATTAAATCGGCGACCAGTTTTACCAATATCACGGTGATGGCGAAAACCCATATAACTGCGAAAGAAACCGGAAAATCCCTCTGAGCCAAGGCTTCGAATGCAAGTCTCCCCAGTCCCGGTTGTGCCATAGTCTGTTCTATGAAGACAGTGACAATAAGAAAAACTCCAATCAACCTGAACAATCTGATTATCAGTTTGATACCCAGGTGACGTATCAGTGAAAGGCTGGAGATATTATCCGGTTGATTTGCTCTTTCGCCGTGACCCGCTTGGACGAGAAGCCATACCGGCAGCAGCGATGTAATTATCACCGACCATGTGGCAATTGCCCCGAACTTCTCCGGCAGTTCCCAGCCTATATTTATTATGGTTAGAAATATGAAAGTGGTACCGGCGAGAAAGACGGGAGTGCTGACTCCGCCGCTAACAACAACCAGTCGCAGTACCTGCCTTAAGCGTGCCAGCCATTCGGGTCGGTCGGTCACCCGCCTGATAATTTCGCCGATAAAGAGCAGCACGGCAGCGATAGCCAGGCTTAGGAGTCCCCCAAGGCCCACGAGCCTTGCTGTGGTACCGAGCCTTTCGCCGATTCTTTCGTACACCGGTTCGTTGGTCCAGAATGATGTCGACCAGTCCGATTCGTAGACCCGTTCGTTCCAGGTCTCTACGGACATGCCGGTTGATTCGGCCAGCGTTTCTATCACACTCGCTGGTATGGCTGCCCTTAGTGCAATCAGTACCAGCCAGACCGCCAGGATAACCAGCCCGGCAAAGACTACCCGTCTGGCTGCCGCAATAGCTGCTCGTTTAGTTTCCGGGTTCATTTATATCCAGCTCCCACGTGTGGTTCCTCCTATTTGCTGTAACAGGTGGCTTATTCAATGTTGCTAGATAGTTAACGTCAATGCAAAAAAAGTATAATAATAAAGGTTTTATTGTTTCATCGAACGGACGAAGTACTTAATCATTACCATCGAGTCATTGGTACGGTCGTAAGCCTGGCGGATTCTGTCCAGCTGTTTGTCCATCGCTGTACCCCTGTTAAGATGCGTGTAAACTAGGACTGTGCCAGCTGCCAGGACTTGCCTTCGGTGGTAATAGACGGGGCAATCACCATCTCCGCTTTGTGCATCTCGCGGATGTTGAATGCGCCGCAGACACCCATTGCGTTACGGAGGGCTCCTATCAGGTTATGGCTGCCATCTGAAACCGAGGACGGACCGAATAGAATCTGCTCCAGAGTACCGGTGGTACCCACATTTATACGTGTTCCCCTGGGAAGCGCGGCGTGAGGGGCAGCCATACCCCAGTTATAGCCGTGTCCCGGTGATTCTTTAGCCTGGGCGAAGATGGCGCCTATCATCACGGCATCGGCACCGGCGGCGATTGCTTTACACAGGTCACCGCCTTTGCGTATACCTCCGTCGGCAACTATTGGTACGTAGCTCCCCGATTCTTTCTGGTACTGGTCTCTGGCGGCAGCGCAGTCTATAATTGCCGTTATCTGGGGAACGCCGATGCCAAGGACTTCCCTGGTGGTGCATTCGGCTCCCGGACCGACTCCGACAAAGACTGCGGACACCCCCGTCCTCATCAATTCGAGGCAGGCGCTGTAGCTGACGCAATTGCCGACTATTACCGGGATTTTTACTGATTCAATCAGCTCCTGGAAAATGAGCCCCCGGACGCTTTTTGATATGTGTCTGGCGGAGGTAACCGTGGACATGACCGAGAGTATATCAACACCGGCTTCGACGGCTATGGGGGCGAATCGTTTCGTGTTGGCGGGGAGTGCCGCCACGGAAGCTACCCCACCTGCTTTCTTGATTTCTTCTATCCGCTGACCTATCAGGTTTTCCTTGATTGGCTGCGAGTAGATTTTCTGCAGCAGGGGAGTTGCCTCTTCAGCGGATGCCCGGGCAATTTCAGCCAGCACTTCTTCCGGGTTTTCGTACCGGGTCTGTACTCCTTCAAGGTGCAGTATGCCGAGTCCGCCCATCTTGCTCATGAGGGCGGCGAATTTCACGTCGACAACGGCATCCATGGAAGCGGTTAGAACAGGGATTGTAAAAGTGTAGTCTCCAATTTTGAAATCAAGGTTTGTCTGGTCGGGATTAATGGTAAAGTCACCGGGGACAATTGCGACTTCGTCGAATCCGTAGGAACGTCGGAGTTCCTTGCGCTTGGGAGTGGCCATTTTTCACCCCTTTTATTGAAAATATACCAGAGCCAGCAGCGAAAATCAAGAAAACACAGCTATCACACGGTTAAATTTTTAATAACTATGATGATTGGTCGTAAAAGTAGACAGGTGATTACGGGTAGACTATAATATCCAGTGTTTATCCTGTTTACCATACTGTCCAACGGGCGATAAGATTAGGGGAAGATTTAAGGTAATGCCCACTCTCTATGTTGTAGCTACCCCTATCGGCAATCTGGAGGATGTTTCGTTGCGTGCTCTCAGGGTACTGCGTGAAGTGAAGCTTATCGCCGCTGAAGATACCCGTAAAACTAAGAGACTCCTGAACGCTTATGATATCAAGACACCGATGACGAGTTATTACGAGCATAATAAACTGACGAAACTTGAATATATACTTGAGAGCCTGGGTGAAGGCGATGTTGCTCTTGTGTCGGAGGCGGGAACGCCGGGCATGTCCGACCCGGGTTACGAGCTGGTTGTAGCGGCGGGGCGGAGAGGGATTCCGGTTGTCCCCGTGCCGGGGGCTTCCGCCATTATTGCCGCGTTAAGCGTCTCCGGGCTGGCTACGGACAGGTTTACTTATCTTGGTTTTCTGCCCCGTAAAGAGGGTAGCCGGAAAAAACTGCTGCAGTCTATCGAAAGTAACCCCGGCACAATAATAATCCTCGAGTCGCCACACCGACTGACAGCCGCGCTGGAGGATATTTTATTGATAATCGGTGACAGAAGAATCGCCGTTTGCCGTGAGTTAACGAAGGTCCATGAAGAAGTCTTCAGAGGGACGGTAAGCGAGGCTATAGAGCGTTTCAATGAGCCCAGGGGTGAGTTCACCCTGGTCATAGAAGGAAAATCAGGGACGGATAAGCCGGAATTGACGGGAGAGATTGAAAAGCGGTTGCTCGATATGCGTGCCTCGGGACTGACAGCTAAAGAAGCGGTGGCAAAAGCGGCTGTTGAGACGGGGCTGCCCAGAAAAGAGCTTTATCGTGCCTGGCTCAGGCAGGCTTGATTCGGGTTATAATGATACCAGGAGGACGAAGAAGATGCGTAGAGGGAGTATATCTCTGGGTAATATTCAGTGTAAAGAATGCCAGAAAACCATTCCGCACTCCGAGCGGTATCTGGCGGTCGATGAAGAGGATGGCGTTGAAGTGGAAGAGGGCGGAAAGACGGAATATTATTGTGTTGAATGCGCCTTGAAGAAAGGTTACGCTCACTACAAGGAAGAGAAGGACGAAAGAATACTGACCTTCTTCGAGCAGTCCGAACTAAGCTGATAAATTAGTTCGATAAGGTGAGAGAAGAGTAAATGGTTGAAAGAATATACATCGGTGTCGCCTGGCCTTATGCCAACGGCTCGTTACACCTGGGACAGATTGCCGGGGCTAATCTGCCGGCGGATATATTCGCCCGATACCATCGTATCAAGGGTAACGAGGTTGTGATGGTTTCAGGCTCCGATATACACGGCACACCGACCACGATTAAAGCCGAACAGGAAGGCGTATCACCCGGAGAAATAGCTTCTAAATACCAGCAGGAATTTCTCGATTGCTGGCAGAAGCTGGGAATTACTTTCGACCTTTATACAACAACCGGTACCGGAAACCACGCCGATGTGACACAGGACATTTTCCTGAAACTCCTTGAAAAAGACTATTTATACAAGCATACGGTGTCTCAAGCATACTGTCCGAGATGCCAGCGTTACCTGCCCGACCGCTATATCGAAGGTACCTGCCCGTACTGTCATTCTCCCAATGCCCGCGGTGACCAGTGTGAAGACTGCGGGAAACCTCTGGACGCGCCCGAGCTAATCGGGGCTAGATGTCGCATTTGCGGTACAGCGCCGGAATACAGAGACTCGGAACACTTTTTCTTCAAATTATCGGCTTTCCGGGACAGACTTCTCGAATGGGTAACAAAGCAGACTCACTGGCGCTCGAACGTCCTGAATTTTACCAGACGGTTTCTTGAGGAAGGGCTGATAGACCGGGCTATAACAAGGGATATCGACTGGGGGGTACCGGTACCTGTAGAAGGTTTTGAGAATAAGCGTATCTATGTCTGGTTCGAAGCCGTCATCGGCTACCTGTCAGCCACCAAGGAATGGGCTAAGCTCCAGGGTACGCCGGAGAAGTGGCGCGATTTCTGGATGGATGATAAAACGAAGAGTTATTACTTCATCGGCAAGGACAACATCGTTTTTCATACTATTATCTGGCCGGCGATGCTTATGGGCTATGGCGACCTTATTCTTCCTTATGACGTACCATCAAACGAATTTCTGGGCATCGAAGGCAGGAAAATCTCCACCAGTCGCAACTGGGCGGTATGGCTGCCCGATTATCTTGAACGCTACGACCCCGACCCGCTTCGTTATTATTTGTCCATAAATATGCCGGAGACCAGCGACACCGATTTTTCCTGGCGTGAGTTCATCCGCCGCAATAACGACGAGCTGGTGGCTACCTACGGAAACCTGGTAAACCGGGTACTCACTTTTACCTACCGGAATTTTGATGGTTGTGTGCCGCAGGCTGGAGAACTCGATGAAAATAGCCGGTCGCTGTTAAAGCAGGCTGAGGACACCCTTGACAGGACAGGAGAGCTTCTTTCTCTATGCCATTTCAGGGAGACAATGCGGACGGCAATGTCCCTGGCTCAGGAGACCAACCGTTATCTGGATGAGAAAGCTCCCTGGAAAATAATCAAAGAAGATAAACAGGCGGCAGCCGACTCGCTGTACGTTGCCATTTCGGTGCTCTCCTGTCTCAGGACGGTGTTGTCCCCGTTCCTTCCGTTCAGCTCACAGAAGCTGCATGAGTACCTGGGCTTCGAGGGTGATGTTGAGGCTGACGGCTGGAAGCTCCGGACTCCTTTACCCGGGCAGAAAATGCTCGAACCCAAGCCTTTATTTACCAAACTGGACCCAAAACTTGCCGAAGAGGAGGCAGGTCGGCTGGGGCAAAGTCGTTAGGCTTTAGTATACAAACTCCGTATTCCTCTTGATGACTGATGAGAGGTGAACTTGGAGTTAAACGAGATTTACGAACCAGTCCAGGAAGACCTTTTAAAGGTGGAGGAAAGGCTGAAATCAGTCAGCAAGACCGAGCAGCTCCACCTGTCTGAGCTACTGGGCTACAGTCTCGAGGGAACCGGGAAGATGATACGCCCGGCGCTTACCCTGCTTTCCGGTAAATTCTATAACTACAACATTGAAAACCTTCTGGCGATGGCGACGGCTGTCGAGGTCATGCATACGGCTACACTGATTCATGATGACGCGATTGATAACTCTACGGTCCGGCGCGGCAGGTCGACGGTGAACGGGTTGTGGGGTGAAGATGAGGCAGTCCTGCTCGGTGATTACCTGTTCGCCGAGGCTGGAGCGATAACAGCGACTACTGAGAACTTGCGGGTAATCAGGAATTTTGCTGAAACCCTGAAAACAATCTCCAGCGGCGAAATCAATCAGGCATATAACTCTTATAATCTGGAGCAGAACCGTGACCAGTATTTCAGGAGGATTGCCCAGAAGACCGCCGCCCTGTTCGCGCTGTCGATGGAATCCGGTGCCGTGTTAAGTGATGCCCCGGAGGGGTCTGTACAGATACTCATCGACTACGGCTATAACCTCGGGATAGCTTTCCAGATAGTCGATGATGTTCTGGACTTCACGGGGACCGAAGAAGAGCTGGGTAAGCCTGTAGGTTCGGATTTATCTCAGGGCACTCTCACGCTGCCCTCGATATTGATCCTTGAGAATTACCCGGAGGATAACCCGGTTAAGAGACTATTCGAGAGTAAGGGCAAGCGGGATGAAATAGGGTTAGCCATTGATATGGTTAGTAACTCTTCTATAGCACAGGAGTGCTATGCGGTTGCCCGGGAATACTGTGAAAAGGCTGGCGGTAAACTGAAACAGTTGCCGGATAACAGGAGCCGCCTCTCATTGATGGAGCTTGCCGAATATATTACCCATCGTAATAAATAACTATTCGTTTCCGGTCCGGGTAGTGCCGTCCGTATATGTCTCAGTTTTACCGGTTGGTAATCTCTCTTTGAACAGGTCGACCGCTAACTGGCAGGCGGCTAACGCTTCCCGGCGGTGGGTGGCGGATACGGCGATAACCAGATTGACATCCCCGACATTGAGCTTACCTACCCTGTGGTAGATGGCAACGCCGTTAAGCTCCCACTTCCGGCTTATTTCATCGGCTATCTTCTGTAAGCCTTCTTCCGCCGTTCCGTCAGTATCTCTATATTCCACGGATAATACCGGTTTGCCGTATGATACTTCGCGAATCAGGCCGACATAAGCCAGGGCACAGCCGCTGCTTTCGGTCTTAACTGAATTAATCACCTCTTCTGGGGATATGGGTTTATCGGTTATTTTTACCATGCTAAGGTATCCAGCAAACATAAAGTCGTCGTAATTGCGTTTGGAGTCGGCGTCGGTGTCCACGCTATTAGTCGGGCATAGCGGGGGCCTGTTTCGGCAAAGGCTCAGGTATAATCGGGGCTTTTCTGGCTTTCCTTCTGGGCTTGGCACTCTCGGCAGAGTCTTCGGTAACTACGGCTGCCTTCGGTTTCTTTTTCCGCCGCGCTCCTCCTGCCATTTCAATGAAAAGTGCATCAAGGTCGTCGCCCTCGAGGGTTTCCTCACTCATCAGCGTCTCAGCGATTTTTACGAGTTTGTCCTTGTTGTCAGTGAGTATCTTTTTGGCTGTGTCGTACCCTTCTTTTATCAGCAGGTTGACTTCCCTGTCTATTTCAAGGGCGAATCTCTCGCTGTAGTCTCTCTGCTCGGAGATTTCACGGCCGAGAAAGACCAGTTCCTGCTTGTCACCGAAAGTCCTCGGTCCGAGTTTATCGCTCATGCCCAGGTCGACTACCATCCGGCGCGCCCATACCGTTGCCTGTTTGATATCGGCGTGGGGTCCTGAAGTTCTCTCATTGAATATTAAATCTTCGGCGGCATGACCGGCCAGCAGCGTAGCCAGGGTGTCCCTGAGTTGAGAACGGGTGTACATGGTGCGGTCTTCCTCAAGGAAACGGGTGTATCCACCAGCCATACCCCGCGGTATAATGGTAATCTTCCGTATCGGGTCGGCATTGGGCAGCATTTTGGCAACAAGGGCGTGTCCAGCCTCGTGATATGCCGTGATTTCCTTTTCTTTGGGGCTTATCCTGCGGCTCTTTCTCTCCGGACCTGCAATCACTTTATCAATGGACTCTTCCAGTTCTTCCATGCCGATAGCTTTCTTGTTTTCGCGGGCAGCCAGGATAGCCGCTTCGTTGATGAGGTTTTCAAGATCAGCGCCGCTGAAACCGGCTGTTTGTTTGGCGATTACCTCTAAATCGGTATCTTTTGCTAGTGGCTTATCTTTGATGTGTACCTGAAGGATAGCGACTCTACCTTGGATATCGGGTCGGTCAAGGATGACCCGACGGTCGAACCTGCCGGGACGGAGCAGAGCGGGGTCGAGTATATCGGGACGGTTGGTGGCTGCAAGCACGATAACGCTGGTGTTGGTATCGAATCCGTCCATCTCTGTTAGAATCTGGTTGAGTGTTTGTTCTCGTTCATCATGGCTGCCACCCAGACCGGCGCCACGCTGGCGTCCTACGGCATCTATTTCGTCCACGAAAACGATACACGGAGTATGGCGTTTTGCCTGGTCGAAAAGGTCTCGGACTCTGGAGGCGCCAACACCGACGAACATTTCAACGAACTCGCTGCCGCTGATAGAGTAGAAAGGCACTCCGGCTTCCCCGGCAACGGCTCGTGCCAGCAGTGTTTTACCTGTCCCGGGAGGTCCTACCAGCAGCACGCCTTTAGGGATACGGGCACCGAGACTCTGGAATTTTTCCCGGGCCTTGAGGAATTCCACTACTTCGTAGAGTTCCTGCTTGGCTTCGTCTACCCCGGCAACATCGTCAAAAGTTACCGCAGGTTTATCCATCGGGAGTAAACGGGCACGACTACGACCGAAGCTGAGTGCCTGGTTATTGGCACCCCTGGCACGGAAAAAGATATAGAAAATAAACCCGCCGAATAACACAAAAGGTATCAGGCCAATTAACCAGTTCCCCCAGTCGATACCGCCGGACTTAATCTCGTATTCAACTTTGGCATTCAGTCCGAGTTCGGTCAGGTCTTTATAATCGAGGACTCCTATATTGGACTTGTACTCGGTGCCGTCTATTGTGGTGATGGTCAGCCAGGCACCTTCTTCGATGATATGGCTTATTTCGTTCCCCTGCGACATTGTTATCACTTCGCTTACGGATAGCTCTTCGGGCTTTTGAGGTGATGAAAGAAGTAGAGTGGCTACGGCTACCGCGCCAATAAGGATAACTATGTATAGAAATCCGCTGCGTTTCCAGTTGAATCCCATTTTCCCGCCTCAAAAAACTGGCTCCTAACAGGAACCAACCTTATTATACCAGATATGGCAATATATAGGAAAATACTTGAGAATCTGCAGGCTTTCTAGAGACTATTATATGTTTCCTGCATGAGCAGGGCATCCTCTTCCAGGTTCGGACTCTCGCATATCAATAAGCCTTTTACGTCGCAGTCCTTCAATGCTTTCATAAGCTCGGTATACTGAAAATCCGACTCTTCAAGGTTGAGGTGCTTCTGTTCTCCCTTTGGACCGTACTTAATCCCCGAGCAGTGGATATGCATGTCTTCGAGTGCATTCCTGCCCAGACCGTCTTCAATCTGCTTTAAAATGGACACGAATTCCGGGTAGGAGTTGTTGACTCCGGTGACGGCGTGCCAGTGAGCGAAGTCAATGCAGGGAGCTACTCCCTCAAGTTCCGAACACAGCCGTATCACCTCTTCTAACGTACCGAACTGGCTTCCTTTGCCCATCACCTCAGGCCTGATTGTTATCAGGATATTCTCCTGTTCAAGCCTTTCCATCGTTTCTTCAAGGTACTTCTTTGTGCTGGCGTACGTTTTCTCCGGCGGGTCGCCCATATGGAAAGCAGCGTGGAAGACGACACTCTGAGCTCCGCATATTGAGGAGATTCTGGCTGTCTGGTATATTCGAGTCTGACTCGCCCTTATTTTCTCCGGTTCGCGGGCGTTGAGATTGATATAGTAGGGAGCGTGGGCGGACAGCTTCACTCCTTCTTCAGCAGCGACCCCGGCAACCTCCCGGGCGGTATCTTCGCCCATCTTGACTCCATGGACGAATTCCATTTCCATGCAGCCCAGTCCCATCTCGGCAATACGTCTGATTCCACTTACGGTAGTTCCCTGTTCCGAGCTGCGTGGATTACCTCCGGTACCGAAAAGAAGTCCAGCCACCAGTCACAATCTCCTTAATCCCAACACTAAAGTCTGTACACTCCTAATTTACACACAATCGCTATTTCAATCAAGTATATTGGTATAGTCCCTCCTTCAACCAAAAAGAAATACAAGAAATACCTTGACAGCGGTATAATATAGATATATTATAGTTAATAAAATAAATAATTATAATAAATAATAGTTTATATTATTAAGTGATATTGCCGGGGGGAGAAAAGATGGATAAAAAGATTCTGGACAGTGTTGCCGAAGATTTATTCTCCACTCTACCTCTTATTGGCAGGAGTATAAGTAAAAAACTGATTAAAACGGTAATTACCAATTTCAAGGGAGACATCGCTCCACCCCATTTTGAGATTATGAAGCTGCTTGAAGAAGCGGGGACGCTTCATGTTGCGGAAATCGGTGAAAAACTTATGATAGCCCGACCGCAGATGACCCATCTTATAGAAAGACTGGTCGAACTGGGAATAGTTGAAAGAGAAACCAACACAGATGACAGAAGAATGTACAACATCAGACTGAAAGACAAAGGGAGAGCTATCATAAAAGAACGCGATGGCAGGGTAATAGACGCAACCAGAGAAACTCTAGCCGGTCTTACTGATGAAGAGTTACAGAACCTGTCTGTTTCCCTGAGAACGCTGAGAGAGATTTTTTCCAAACTGGAGTAAGTAAATCGTTTTGAGTTTGATTGCATTATAGATACTTACACGTTGGTACTAGAAAGGTAAAGAACTAGATGCTTGATAAAAGACAGGAAATGCTGGCGAATGGGAAAGTAGGGAAGGTGCTGTGGACGCTGTCATATCCTGCTGCAATAGGTGCGGCGGTTATGGCACTCTACAACGTTGTAGATACGATTTTTATCGGTCAGATGGTGGGTCCCCTCGGCATTGCCGGACTTACCATCGTTTTCCCTCTCCAGATACTGGGAATGGGTATGGGAGCAATGATAGGAATGGGAGCGTCGTCACTCATTTCCAGGACTCTAGGTTCGGGCGATATCAGTAAGTCGGAGCGGACACTCGGCAATGCCATATTCTATTCATTGGTCATAGGAATTTTGATAACCATTGTGGGTCTTTCAAATTCCAGTTTCTGGCTGAGGCTTGTCGGCGCGTCCGACACAATCCTTCCCTACGCAAAAAGTTACTTCGATATCATTTTGATAGGTATGGTCTTCAGGATTGGCGGCATGGGGTTGAGCCAGCTTATAAGGGCCGAAGGAAATGCCCGGGTCGCCATGATGTGCATGGTGGTATCGTTTGCTTTGAATATCGTGCTCGATGCAGTATTCGTTCTCGGTCTGAGGATGGGAATTCAGGGTGCTGCGATAGCCACCGTGATTGCAGAAGCTTTTACCACCCTGCTGGTTATCTATTACTACCTGTTTCAGAACAGCACGCTGAAAATCCGCGTTAAGAACTTTATCCCGGACGCCAGAGTAACAAGGGAGATAATGGCTATCGGCCTGGGTGCTTTCGTTATGACGGCGGGAGGCAGCTTTGTTGTTATTGTTGTGAACAAGATGCTGACCTCTTACGGAGGTGACATGGCAGTCGCTTCCTTCGGCATTATAAACCGGACTATGACCTTATTTTTCATACCGATTATGAGTATCAGCCAGGGGTTACAGCCTCTCCTCGGTTTTGCCTACGGGGCAAATCGTCCCGAAAGAGCACTGGCGTCGATAAAACTTGCCATAACGGTAGCAACTGGGTTCGCTATTGTATCATTTGTCATTATTCAATTATTTGCTGAACCGCTTATGCACATGTTCACGCAGGATGTCGAACTTATCGAATCCAGCGCTAATGCAGGCAGAATACTGTTTTTAGTGGCGTATCTAATCGGATTTCAGATGGTTGGCCAGGTAGTTTTCCAGGCGCTGGGGAAAGCGCTTCCGACTTTCCTGGTTTCCACATCAAGACAGCTATTGTTTCTGCTGCCGGCGATATTCATACTGCCGAGATTCTGGGGGCTTGACGGTATCTGGTATTCAGTCCCGGTATCTGATGGCCTGTCCTTTCTCCTGACTCTGGGATTGTTATTGTTCCAGATTAAGGAGCTGAGAAGCGGGAAAATAAAATCCACCCCGACTAAAAAGCCGCAACCGGTAGGGTCACCGGATACTGTACAATCCGGTGGCTTTGCGGGTGGAATAAGCACCAGAGAACAGTCAGATTCTGACGAATATTAGACAGTCAAGGACACTAACGGAAGATGCTTCCCCGGTTGTGCTATAATTACTGATGGATTCGTACTGAACAATCGAGTGTGGAGGGGTAACTTCTGGAAGCGTTAGAGATAGCGCATAAAGCTGTGGAAGCCGCCAGTGAGAAACAGGCAACCAATATCGTATTGCTGGATACAAGCGAGGTGTGCAGTTTTGCCGATTATTTCGTAATTTGCAGCGGCGAGAGCAGCCGGCAGATTAAGACCGTCTACGAAGAAATAGAACACTCGTTGAAGAAAGAGGGCGTTCTGCCTCATCACCACGAGGGAACTCTGGACTCCGGCTGGCTCCTGATTGATTTCGGTGACGTTATCGTGCACGTATTCGCCGCTTACGAGAGGGAGTATTACCGGCTGGACGAGTTGTGGAGTGAGGCTATTCCCGTAATAAGGATTCAATAATCAAAGATTTCATTGTCTTTGAAGAAAAGCTCTATTTCCTTTTCGGCAGACTCTATCGAATCAGAGCCGTGTACTGAGTTCTGCAGAATGTCCAGCCCAAGGTCTTTCCTGATTGTTTCCGGTCCCGCTTTGGCGGGGTCGGTTGCTCCCATTATTCCCCTGATTTTTACCACAGCCCCTTTACCTTCGAAGACGGCAGCAATTATGGGCGTGGAGATGATATAATCTACCAGGTCTTTGAAAAACGGTTTATCTGCGTGTACGGCATAGTGTTTCTCAGCCATGGTTCTGTCCATGTGCAACATTCTGAGAGCTACCAGTTTGAGTCCCTGACTTTCAAAACGGTTAATAATTTCACCGGCTGCTTTCCTCTGCATTGCATCGGGTTTTATAAGAACTAGAGACCTTTCCATATCTAAACTCCTTTTTCAGGTTATTGTCTTTTTATGTCTGAAAATATAATGTTGATTCACTTCTTGCCGGGTCCGGGTTTTGTTATCGATGGTCCCCTGAAATAATGCGGCTGTAGAGTGGCGGGGTCATCAAAATCACCGGCGTCGATTCGCCTGAGTCCCAGCTCGGCGAGGAAACCCGCCCGTCTCAGTCCGGTGGTTGGCGAGGCTATTACGGCTTTTTCTTTGAGTTTCTCTTTTAACTCATCGGCAATGGAATGCACGTATTCGCCGCAGAATACGGTCTTTGTCTTTATCCGGGAACAGAGGGTATCAATGGTGGTGAGGTGTTCTTCGGTAAGCTGCCTCCACACCCCGTTTTCCATCCGGTAAATAGCCGTGGCTATTTCTTCTCTGCCGGCGTTGAGCACGGGGCAAACTGGCAGGCCCGTCCCGGCATGCTGGTAGGCTTCGACCTCCAGCGTGCTGATGCCGATTACCGGGATATCCAGACTGAAAGCAAGACTCCTGGCGGTGCTGATTCCCACCCGCAGTCCGTTATAGCTCCCCGGACCCCTGGCGACGATGATACAATCCACTGACTCCAGACTCAGAGAGTTCTGTTCCAGCAGGTAATTCAGGTTGGGCAGAAGCTGGACGGTGTGGTTCTGACCGCAGCGCCAGGTAAGCTCCGCCAGGACTCGTCTGTCCTGTACCAGCGCCAGGCTGGCGGTATCGGTTGAAGTATCTATAGCCAGTTGCATTTTTTTACTTCTATTCTTTTACCGTCACAGAATCTTTCAAACATCCGCGTGAAGCTTCATCAGCTGTTCTGCCAGCTCCAGGTAGCGTTCGCCGCTGGATTCGATTTTGAAACTACGGTCGGTATCGGACAGGTACTCAATTCTGATTAGCAGGTGTTTTTCGGGGAGGATACTGAGCGCTTTCTCCGCCCATTCTACTACACAAACGCCCTCGCCATACAGGTAGTCGTCCAGCCCCAGGTCCATACTTTCTTCAATCCTGTCCAGCCGGTAGAGGTCGATATGGTATAAGGGCAGCCTCCCGTGGAGTTCTCTCATTATAACGAAAGAAGGGCTTAAAGCGTATTCTTCGATGCCCAGTCCCCAGGCTATACCCTGGGTGAGGCAGGTCTTTCCCGCTCCGAGCTCTCCTGCCAATAGATAGACGTCGCCGGGCAAAGCGTGTTCTCCGATGGTAGTACCGAGTCTCTGGGTCTGCTCCGGGCTGTGGCTGACTATTTCGAGGTTACTCATACAAGTCCTTCTTTTTAGCTGAAATGCTCCCAACCCGCGCTAGACAATTCAACCGGGTTTCCTTTTTCATCGACCACGATTACCCTGCCGGTATGATTGGCTGTAACCTCGCCGACCACAGTAATCGGGCAGGAAGTGGCTTTTTTCACGGAATCGATAACTTCATCCGCAGCGGTAAATAACAGTTCGTAGTCTTCGCCTCCCGAGAGCGCCATATCTAGTGCTCTTTCGCCGAAATTAGCCATAACCGCCGGGTGGACGGGCACGGAACCGGTCTCAAGGCGAGCGCCGACCTTGCTTCGCTCACATATGTGGCGCAGGTCCGCAATCAGTCCGTCGCTGATGTCTATAGCGGCTCTCACCCCCTTTTCGACCAGTAACCGTCCTTCGGCGACACGCGGAGTCGGTTTTAGGAAAGCGCTTTTAAGATTTTCGGCGGCTCCGGATTCGAGGTTAAGGTTATCTCTCAGCACTTCCAGGCCGGCGGCGGAAGCTCCAAGGAAGCCGGTAACGGCTATTTTATCGCCGGGTCTGGCTGCCGAGCGGGTAAGCATTTTACTGTCCTTACTGCCGGTACTGCCCAGGACGGTGATGTTTATAACCAGCAGGGGAGCGCCGCTCAAGTCGCCGCCGGTTATTATTACTCCGGATTGATTGGCTAGTGCAATCATGCCTTTGTAAAGGCTGGCGACATCTTCAACATCGGTGGAGCCGGGTAATGATAGCGACACCAGTGCGTAGCGGGGCAAGCCGCCCATGGCGGCGATATCGCTCAGGTTAGCCGCCATCGCCCTCCAGCCAAGTTCCTCCCAGGAAGTTACATCCAGCTTGAAGTGTACGTCCTGTACCAGAGAGTCGGTGGTGGCAAGCTGAATCGAGGCGTCGCCATGCCAGGCGGCGGCGTCGTCGCCGATACCGAGAATAAGCTGCCGTGATGCCTCTTTACTCCCGGCTTTTTCGACCATTCCGGCAAGTAGGTCGATTAGACCGAATTCTCCCAGTTCCGAGACCTTCATATCGGGAAAATTATATCACGAAGTCGGGAGAAGGGTCTAAAGAAGTCACTAAAAATTGCCTGGCTATAAGTGGTGTGCTATAGTTTTACTACTGTGGAAATTAAGTCGAAGGAACCCGGAGATACAATCGAGCTAACTGTTAACGGCAAGCAGTATATACTGACTACTGGCGATGACATTGAACCCTGGGAATCACTTTCATATGACGTATATCCGTGGGATACTCTGCTCCACACATTACGTGAAAAACTGGGACTGACCGGAACAAAATCAAGCTGTGAAAGCGGCGCCTGTGGAGCCTGTAGCGTGCTGATAAACGGGAAGCTGGCATTATCATGTTTGGTACTTACAGTCGACTGTGATGGCAAAGAAATCACCACTATCGAAGGACTGAGTGACCCGGTAACGGGGAAACTCCATCCTATTCAGGAAGCATTCGTAGAAAATAATGGTGCCCAGTGCGGATTTTGCACTCCCGGAATGATAATTGCGACCAAGGCGTTACTGGATGAAAACCCCGACCCGACTGAAGAAGATATCAAATGGGCTTTGTCCGGCAATATATGCCGCTGTGGCAACTACAACCTGATAACAAAATCGGTACTGGCAGCAGCCGAGAAAATGCGTGAGGAGAATAGTAGCTGATGACTATCATTCTGGGCAAGGATCACACTAAAAAAGAAATTGCCCTTAAAGTGACAGGGAAGGCAGAGTATGTCGCTGATATTCGTTTGCAGGGCATGCTGGAATGTAGAGTACTCAAGAGTCCTTATGCTCATGCCAGAATCCTGAGTATAGATACCACCGAGGCCGAGAAGCTGCCGGGTGTCAGGGCTGTAATCACTCATAAAGATGAAGATATCCTGCCACTGCGTCCCTTCAGGACCGGTTCACGCAACGAATTCTATACCCTCCCTCCAGATGAGGTCTATATGGCAGGGGAGCAGGTAGCGGCGGTAGCTGCCGAGACGAAAGAAGTGGCACAGGAAGCGATAAAACTAATTAAAGTTGAATACGAGCCATTACCGGCGGTCTTTGACCCTCTGGACGCGTCTAAACCCGATGCCCCGATTATATATTCCGATTTGCCCGATAATAAAGTACCCATAATGTTTCCACAGACTTCTACAAAAGGCGATATAGCTCAGGGATTCAAGGATGCCGATATCACACTACATAGCCTGTACCACTGGCCGACCCTTGCACACTGTCCACTCGAGTCGTACCAGACAGTCGCCAGGTGGGATGGAGACGAACTGACGGTCTGGATTTCAACTCAAACACTCTGGGATGTACAGGGCTATATCAGCGGTGCTCTCGGAATCCCGGAGAGTAAGATTACGGTTATCAACAAGTGGGTAGGGGGTGGTTTCGGAGGTAAATACGGGGTATCTCATGCTATGCTGGCGTGCATCGCTGCCGCTCTGGCGAAGAAAGCCGGAAGACCGGTACGGTCGCTCCTGGAAATGGATGAGCAATTCATTGTTTCGCACCATGCCTGTGGACCGGGTTATTATGACACAAAGGGCGGCATTAAACTGGATGATGGCCGACCGGTTGCTCTGGATACCGTTGTGGATATCACTCTGGGCGGACATGCCTGTCACGAACCGGTAGCCGTGTGTGTAATCGGTCAGGCAGCCGTTAATGTATATAACTACGATAATATCAGGGCTACAGCCAATCCCGTATACTGCAATGTTAACCTTGCCGGTCCAAAACGCAGCTATGGAGACGCCGAGGGAATGTTCTGCTCGGAGCAGTTTGCGGATGAAATGGCGGAGGCTGCCGGAATGGACCCTATCGAGTGGAGGAAAAAGTGGTGTAACCGGGCTGGCGATCCGTGCGGTCAGTGGAGTGAACTTGCCGGAGGTGATTACGAGACGTTGATGACGAAGGCTGCCGAAGCCTTCGGATGGGAGGAGAGATGGAAGGGCTGGAAAACACCGGTGGCGGTCAACGGTGCAAAAAAACGGGGTATCGGCATGGCTTTATCGATGCATACGACAGGAGGAGGTACTTCGGGAACACTTGTCAGGATTAACGCTGACGGTACGGTTGACGTGAACTGTTCAGCCGAAGATATCGGACAGGGTATTAAGAGCGCTACTGCAATGTGTGTTGCAGAGATTCTCGGTGTCCGGTATGAGGATGTGTCGGTGACGGAAGACAACACGAAATATAACCCCCGCGGTGGCGGCGTCTACGGCAGCAAAGGCACCCCGACCAATATAGGCGGGTCAATCAATGCTGCGAAAAATGCCAGAGCTATACTTCTGGAGAGAGCTGCCGAATTGCTGGAGGTGACACCGGAAGCTCTTGATATCAGCGACGGTAAGGTTTTTGTCAGGAATGAGCCGGAGAAATCGATGACAATCGGAGATGTCGCCAGAGCCAGAAAATTCGGAGGTGCCGGTATTTATGTATACGGGCAGGAGACAACCTCCCATATAAACCCTGACACCGGACGAAGTATGACCGAGAAAAGTCTGGCGGCAATGTGCTGCGAAGTCGAGGTCGATACCGAAACCGGGAAAGTTGAGGTACTGGAAATAGCAATGTCATGCGACTGCGGAGTAGCCATTAATCCCGAGGTTATCACGGGTCAATGCGACGGTGGAATTATACAGGGTGTGGGCTCCGCTCTGTACGAAGACATGTTATTTGATAAGAACCATGAGGGAATAATTGTCAACCCCACTTTAACTGACTACAAGGTTCCCACTTTCCCTGAATTTAAAAATTTTACGACCATAATCCACTCGGACCCCGCTGATGCACCGACAACTCCGCTTAACGTAAAAGGTATGGGTGAATCGACGATAGTCCCGGTAGCTCCCGCGATTGCCAATGCTGTTTACAACGCCATTGGAGTGAGAATTAAGTCCGGGCCGATAACTCCGGATAAGGTTCTGGAAGCACTGGGAAAGGTATAGAACTAAAGAGATATGAAGAGATTCTCTTATAAAAACGCGAAAACGATTTCCGATGCTGTTTCACTTATGAGTACGGGTAATGCTGAGTTCCTGGCTGGTGGCACGGATATTCTCAACTTATTGAAAGCGGAAGCGTATGATAAACCGCCGGAATTGCTGGTGAACATCAAGAATATACCCGGACTGGACACGATTAGTGAAAATACCGGCGGACTGGAGATAGGTGCATTGACCAGAATCAGTGCTATCGCATCTTCGGAAGTAATCAAAGCAAAGTATCCTGCGCTGGCTGAGGCGGCGGGCTCCGTTGCATCGCCTGCAATCCGGGAGATGGGTACTATAGCCGGGAACCTGTGCCAGGAAGTACAATGCTGGTATTTCAGAAGGTCGTTTCTCACCGGTAATACCTTTGACTGTCTGAGGAAAGGCGGACATCAATGCTACGCGGTTACCGGCGATAATAGATACCATGCCATACTGGGGGCGGAGAGATGTTATGCTGTCTGTCCTTCCGATATCGCTGTAGCATTAACAGCCTTGAACGCCAGCATTATCACCAGCAAACGCACCGTAAAGATTGATGATTTCTTTAAAGTCATGGGTAATGTCCTGGACGATGACGAAATGGTGACCGGAATATTTGTACCAGGACAGGGATCCGGTACAAGGCAGGCATATATCAAGTTCGCTCTCAGGCCCGCAATAGACTTTGCCATAGTAAGTACCGCTGCGGTTATCAATACCACTGATGGAAAGGTATCCGGTGCCAGAATTGTAATCGGCGCGGTGGCGCCGCAACCTTACAGGGCTGCCGGTGCCGAGGAAACCTTAAAAGGGAAAGCTATCGATGAACCGGTTGCCGAGGAAGCAGGAGCGGCTGCTGTCCGGGATGCCAGACCGTTATCAAACAACAGGTATAAGGTCCAGATAGCAAAAACTCTGGTTAAAAGAGCGGTATTAAGCTGTAATTCCTCCAGTCTTTAGTTACCTCATTCCATCACAACGGTTCCACGGTTACATCGTGCAAACTGAAGCGATGTAAATAATTGCCTAGCTATGAGCGGTGTGCTATAGTTTTACTACTGTGGAAATTGAGCTGGAGGATTTTATTCCGGGTGGAACGGTTACTTCACCGCAGGGATTTAGCGCCGGAGCTGCTTATGCCGGAATTAAGAAAGAAGAAGGAAAGCTTGATATAGGCATTCTTTCTTCTGAAATACCCTGTATAACCGCCGGACTATTTACCAGCAGCAGTATTAAAGCGGCGGCGGTAACGCTCTGCCAGGAGAGATTGAAGAAAGGCAGAGCGTCTGCGGTGGTGGTGAACAGCGGCTGCGCCAATGCCTATACCGGCGAGCAGGGACTTACCGATGCAGTTGAGATGGCAGCCCTGGCGGCTGAAAGAATCGGCGCGTTACCGGAAGATGTCATGGTGGCGAGTACCGGCGTTACCGGTCAGCTGTTACCTATGGAGCTGATAAGAGAAGGTATCAGCCAGATTAATCTCTCAAGTGAGGGCGGTCATGAACTGGCGAAGGCAATAATGACAACCGATACCGTGCCGAAAGAGGCGGCGATAACAGTAAAGACCGGGGACAGGGAGTTTACTATCGGCGGAACAGCCAAAGGTTCCGGGATGATTCATCCGGACATGGCAACGATGTTCTGTTTTTTAACTACCGATGCTCCCCTGGAACCGGGTCTTTTGAAGACGGCACTACGGAAGGCGGTTGACATGTCGCTTAACATGATATCGATTGACGGGGATACCAGCCCCAGTGATACCGTACTGATTATGGCTAACGGACTGGTCGGGGGTGAGCAGGTTAAGGCTGGGAGCCGGGAAGCTCGCAGATTTCAGCAGGCTTTAAACAGAATCTGTATATATCTGGCTAAAGCTCTTGCCAGAGACGGAGAAGGGGCTACCAGGCTTATCGAAGCTACCGTAAATGGTGCCGGGGGCTTAAAAAAAGCCAGAACGGCAGCCAGAGCGGTAATAAGCTCGACACTTGTCAAGACAATGGTGTATGGAGGCGACCCTAACTGGGGTAGAGTTATTATGGCACTCGGGCAGAGCGGAGTGGATGTTGAACTTTCGAAAATCGACCTTTCGATAGGAAATGTAGCCATTCTTGAAAGCGGCAGACCGTTGCCCTTCAACGAGGCGAGCGTGGCAAGAGTGCTGGAGCAGGAAGAAGTACCGATTAGCATAAATCTTAATATGGGTAACAGCTCGGCTACCGCCTGGGGGTGCGACCTTTCAGAAGACTATGTGGTCATTAACAGCCAGTATACGACATAACGGTGTCAATACCGTTATTCCAGAATATATTTCATAAAAAGAAAAAGGAGGAGATGTATCATGGCACTTATCAATTTCGGCGGGACGAAGGAAGAGGTTGTCATGCGGGAAGAGTTCCCCATGGAGAAAGCCCGCGAGGTTCTGAAAGACGAGACTATTGCCATTATAGGATATGGTGTGCAGGGACCGGGACAATCACTGAACCTTAGAGATAACGGCTTTAATGTAATCATCGGGCAATCGAAGGCTTTCCCGGAGGACTGGGACCGTGCCGTAGCCGATGGCTGGGAGCCCGGAAAAACCCTCTTTGAAATAGAGGAAGCCGCTAAACGCGGGACAATTATCGAGTTTCTTGTCGCCGACGCAGCCCATAAGTTGGTCTGGCCCTCGATAAAGAAGAATATGAATCCGGGTGACGCCCTGTATTTTTCACACGGGTTTTCGATTGTATATAAGGACCAGACGGAAGTCATACCTCCGGATAATATCGACGTCATCATGGTGGCTCCCAAGGGCTCGGGGACATCGCTGCGTCGTAATTTCCTTGCCGGTGAAGGCATAAACGCCAGTTTCGCCGTACATCAGGATGCCACCGGCAGGGCGAGGGACAGGTGCATAGCGCTGGGTATCGGCATCGGCTCCGGTTACCTTTTTCCCACGACCTTTGAAAATGAGGTCTATAGCGACCTTGTTGGAGAGCGCGGCGTGCTGATGGGAGCGCTGGCGGGAATAATGGAAGCACAATACGATACCCTTCGGGAACACGGTCACAGCCCTAGCGAAGCTTTTAACGAGACCGTGGAAGAGCTGACCGAAAGCCTTATCAAGCTGGTGGGCGAGAACGGGATGGACTGGATGTACGCTAACTGCTCCGCTACAGCCCAGAGGGGTGCTCTTGACTGGAAGCCCAAGTTCAAAGCTGCAGTGTTGCCTCTCTTCAAGGAACTCTATCAAAGGGTGGCTTCCGGTGAAGAGACGCGCCGCGTGATTGAAACGGGTAGCAGACCGGACTACAAACAGATGCTGGGCAAAGAACTGAAAGAGATAGCCGATTCCGAGATGTGGCGGGCTGGTAAAGCCACCCGTGACTTACGTCCCAAGGAAGAGGCAAAGATAATCACGGATACCACCAGAGGAATTGCCGGAAGAAAATCGAACTAGTAGCGGGTTACCGGATTGAGCAAAGTAATCGTAGTAAGGATTGGCGGATCGATACTCGGCAGCCACGACACTGCTATCGAGGATACAGTTGAACTGCAAAAGCAGGGTAAATCCGTGGTGGTGGTGCATGGCGGCGGCAAGCTGATAACCGAGTGGCTGAAGAAGCAGGGCTTGCCCAGCAGTTTTATCCGGGGCGAACGGGTAACCGACAAGCCAACGCTCGAGGTAGCGACCGCTGTGCTGGCGGGGCTGGTGAACAAGGATATTACGGCAGCCATAAATGGTCTGGGTGGCAGAGCCGTCGGTATCAGCGGCGTAGACGGAAGCGTAATAGAGGGCGAGATAAAGGAGAAGGAAAAGGGCTATGTCGGCGCCGTGGTCAGGGTAAACACCGGTCTGCTGGAGACACTGCTGGAATCCGGCTTTATCCCGGTAGTCGCCCCGATTGGGCTGAACTCCGCCGCCGGAAAGGCTGAGGACTCACTGACGCTGAACTATAACGCCGACGTGGTGGCTGGCGAGATTGCCGCTGCGCTGGGTGCGGAAAGCCTCGTCTTTTTAACGGACGTAGCCGGTGTCAGCGATAGCTCGGGGAAAATTATATCGAGACTAAAGGGGGATGAAGCCAGGGCGCTGGTGGATTCCGGCGTGGCTTCGGGCGGAATGATTCCCAAGATAAACGCCTGCCTGAAAGCTTTATCGGCAGGCTCGAAAACATGTATCATAGATGGCAGGAAGCCTCACGCGTTATTGAATGAACTCGAAGGAAAGACAGCAGGAACGGTAATTATATAACTCCATACTGAGGAGACTGAAATGACTGACTGGCAGGAAGTGGATAGTCAATATTATATGCAGACGATTGTTCGCGTCCCGGTAACGCTGGTGCGCGGCGAGGGGATGCGTGTCTGGGACGATAAAGGAAAGGAATATCTCGATTGCGTTAACGGGCTGGCGGTAAACTGCCTGGGGCACTGCCATCCGGTGGTCGTTAACGCCCTCACAGAGCAGGCACGCACCCTGATGCAGGTCTCGTTGTGGTACTATAACGTCCCCATGCTTAAACTCGCCGAGCTGCTGGTTAAAAACAGTTGCATGGACAGGGTCTTTATCTGCAACAGCGGGCTTGAGGCTAATGAAGGCGCCGTTAAGCTCGCCAGACGCTACGGCGCCCTGAACCTTAACGGTGCTTACGAAGTCATTACCACATACAATTCTTTTCACGGTCGCTCCCTGGCGATGACAGCGGCGAGCGGACAGGAGAAAATGCATAAGCCCTTCGTACCGCTGCCGGTCGGCTTCATTAACGTGGAAAACAATGATATCGAGGCGATAAAAGCGGTCACCACGGAAAAGACCTGCGCCGTTATGCTGGAACCGGTGCAGGCTGAGGGAGGAGTTAATATCGCCGATGATGATTATTTACAGAAGGTGCGGGACTGGTGTGACAGCAGGGGTGTTCTGCTGATTCTGGACGAGGTCCAGACGGGTGTAGGTCGCCTCGGGGCGCTTTTCGGGTACCAGCTTTACGGGGTTGAACCGGATATAATGACCCTTGCCAAAGGCATGGGCGGTGGTGTACCTGTCGGAGCCGTACTCGCAAAGGAAAAGGCTGCCGTGTTTACCCTGGGAGACCACAACGCCACCTTCGGCGGTAATCCGGTTACTAACGCCACGGCCTATGCCACGTTGAAATACGTTATCGAAAACGACATCCCGGGGAATGCCCGCAAGATGGGACAGTATTTTATCGAACAGCTCCAGACGTTGAAAGGTAAGTACTCCTTTATAACCGACGTGCGGGGTAAAGGGCTTCTGCTGGCGGTCGAGTTCGATGACGATATAGCCGAAGCAGTCGTAATGGGCTGCCTTGAAAAAGGTATGCTGATAAATAAACTCAAGACCAATGCCATCCGCTTCGTCCCGGCGCTTATCATCAATAAAAGCGAGGTTGATGAAGCGGTGGGGATACTGGACGAGGTATTATCCGGTATTTAAGGCTGTAGACTGTCTTATGCCAGCCGGTATATGTGCGTGTAAGAACTGCCTTCTACGGGCAAATCGTCGATATTCACCACAAAGCCTTATATATCATCCTGATTTTATGCCTGATTCGTGCTTATTATGTTATTTTGATGTATAATATCGCATGTGGCGTGAAACCACAAACCCGGAAAACAAATACGAATATCCAAGCACTAAATCCTAAACCTTTATGTTTTGAGTTTATAAATTAGGATTTAGGATTTTAGCAGGAGAGACTCAAAATGGCAGAAAAAGTGGTACTGGCTTACAGCGGCGGACTCGATACGTCGGTAGCCATAAAGTGGCTGCAGGAAAACTATAAACTCGATGTTATCGCCGTCAATATAGACGTGGGTAATGAGAAGGACTTCTCGGCTGTTCGCCAGAAAGCTCTGGATATCGGCGCCATAAAAGCAGAGGTAGTCGATGCCAAGGAACTGTTCGTGAAGTATTTTATATTCCCCGCTTTACAGGCGAATGCTTTATACGAGGGGCAGTATCCGCTGGCTACAGCCCTGACCCGACCTCTCATGGCGAAACTGATGGTCGATGTAGCTGTCGAGGAGGGAGCTTCGGCGATAGCTCACGGCTGTACCGGCAAGGGTAACGACCAGGTAAGGTTCGATGTCAGCATCAATGCACTGGCGCCGAAAATGAAGATTATCGCCCCGGCGCGGGAGTGGGGCATGACCCGCGAGGAGACGATTGCTTACGCCAAAAGCCATAACATTCCTATTCCGGTTACCGTCTCAAGTCCCTACTCGATAGATGAGTGTCTATGGGGGAAGAGCATCGAGTGTGGTGCTCTGGAAGACCCGTGGGCTGAACCGCCTGAAGATGCTTTTACCTGGACGGTTTCGGCGGATAAAGCTCCCGACAAGCCGCAATATATAGAAATCGAGTTTCAGGAGGGCATCCCGGTGAGCCTCGACGGGCAGGCGCTGGATGGGATTACCCTGATTAGCCGGTTAAACGAGATTGCCGGCAAACACGGGATAGGCAGAATCGACCACATAGAAAACCGTGTGGTGGGAATCAAGTCGCGGGAGATTTATGAAGCCCCGGCGGCTGTTACCCTGATTCAGGCTCATCAGGCACTTGAGGCGATGACGCTTTCCAAAGACCAGCTCCGGTTCAAGCAGAAAGTAGCCCAGGAGTATGCCGACCTGATATACAACGGTCTGTGGTTCAGTCAGCTGAACCAGGACCTCTCCGCTTACGTGCTCAGCTCTCAGCGCTATGTTACCGGCACGGTAAGAATGAAACTGTACAAAGGACATGCCTCGGTGGTCGGACGGAAGTCACCGACATCGCTGTACAATCTGAGCCTGGCTACGTATGACGTGGGAGACCGGTTCGACCAGAGTGCCTCGAACGGCTTTATCAAGCTGTGGGGACTTCCGGTAAAGACCCAGGCACAGGTACAGTTGCTGGGCGGTAAAGAGGGACCCCTCAGCATAATGTCGCCCGAAGAGAAAAAGGAAGACTGAGATGAGCCAGATACGCGGTCGTTTTAAAAAGGGTGCCGATAAGTCGGCAGAGAAGTATACCGCCTCATCCTCGTTCGACTGGCGGCTGTACCCGTATGATATCGCGGGAAGCGTCGCTCATGCCCGCATGCTTGCCAGACAGGGCATAATATCGCGGGAAGAGGCTAAAGCTATCTGTGACGGGCTGAACTCAATCAAAGACGAGATAGAAAAGGGCGAGTTCCAGTTCAAGACGGAACTGGAAGATGTTCACATGAATATCGAAGCCAGACTTATCGAGAAGATTGGAGAAGCGGGAGGCAAACTGCATACCGCCCGCTCCAGAAACGACCAGGTCGCGCTTGACCTGCGTCTCTTCGCCAGAGACGCGGTTTCCGGGACATTATCCGGTCTGAAAGATTTACAAAAGGCGCTGGTAGGTCTCGCCGAAAAAAATAAAAAAGTGGCTATGCCGGGGTATACGCATCTGCAGCGGGCACAGCCGGTACTGCTCGCCCATCACCTGCTGGCGTATTTCGAGATGCTCCAGCGTGATACGGGGCGTTTTACCGACTGCCTGAAGCGGGCGGACGTTATGCCGCTGGGCAGCGGGGCTTTAGCCGGCGTTGCCTATGATATAGACTGCGAGTTTTTAGCCAAGGAACTTGGTTTCAGCCAGGTCAGCCGGAACAGCATGGACGCCGTCTCAGACCGGGATTTCATCCTGGAATACGAGTCGGCGGCGAGTATGTGTATGATGCACCTGTCGCGTCTTGCGGAGGAAATAATACTCTGGTCGTCGGCGGAGTTTGGTTTTATCGAGCTTGACGACGCCTATGCCACCGGGAGCAGCATCATGCCGCAGAAGAAAAACCCGGACATAGCCGAGCTTGCCCGGGGCAAAACGGGACGGGTCTACGGCAGCCTGATGGCTCTGCTGACGACGATGAAAGCCCTGCCTCTTTCCTATAACAGGGATTTGCAGGAGGACAAAGAGGGGTTCTTCGACTGCGTTGATACGCTGCTGTCGAGCCTGGAAGTCTTCAGCGGTATGATTGATACCCTGAAAATCAAAGCTGGGAACATGGCGGAGGCTGCCGGGCAGGGCTATATTTTAGCCACCGACGTTGCCGACTATCTGGTTAAAAAGGGAGAAGCTTTCCGCACAGCCTACGATGCGGTGGCGAACTTGGTGAGTTATGCCGAGGAAAATAACAAGTCATTCGGAGAATTAACTCTCGCCGAATTTAAAAAATGCTCGCTTTTGTTTGAAGATGACGTTTACTCGATTACGGTTGAATCGTCTCTGGCTGCGAGGGACGTTGCCGGCGGTACCGCTCCAAAACAGGTGGAAAAGGCTCTGTCTCTTGCGAAGAAAATACTCGGAGGCTCAGTTGCCTGAAAACAGGAAGCAGGTAAAAATCGCTCCCTCGATTCTGTCGGCGGACTTCGCCCGGCTCGGCGAGCAGGTTGTTGAGGCTGCCGAAGCCGGGGCTGACTATATTCACGTCGATGTCATGGACGGGCATTTCGTGCCCAATATCACCATCGGTCCGGCGGTAGTGGCGGCGATACGACCGCATACCAGCCTGCCTCTGGACGTCCATCTGATGATTGAGGAACCCCAGCAGTATATAAAGCAGTTTGTAGATGCCGGAGCGGATATTATCACCGTTCATGTAGAAGCCTGCCCTCACATTCACCGCGTCGTGCAGTCGGTCAGGGAAGCAGGGGTAAAAGCGGGAGCTTCCGTGAATCCGGGCACCCCGATAGACAGACTGGATGGTATCCTTGCCTATCTGGACCTGGTTCTGGTGATGACGGTGAATCCCGGTTTCGGCGGACAGGCGTTCATCGAAAGTACGCTGGGTAAAATTGAAAATATGCGGGCGAAAATAGACGAAAATGGCCTGGATGCTGAACTGGAGGTGGACGGAGGAATAAACATAGAAGTCGCTCCCAGGGTGGTAAAAGCCGGTGCCGATGTCCTGGTAGCCGGAGCGGCAGTTTTCAATTCAGGCAAAACGGTTAAAGAGGCAATAAAGGAGATACGGAAAAGCCTGGACTAGAAAGTCCAGGCAGGATATGGCGTGCTGATACAGGCTAGCTCTGGCTGGCCTGTTGTATTTTGGGCGCTTTGTGCTGGTTACGCAGACACCTGGTACAGAGGTTGAGCCGGGTCGGTTTTCCGTCTATAACAATCGTGACCGGGTGGATGTTAGGCGTCCACTGGCGGTTTGTACGGTGCTTGGAATGGCTTACATTATGACCGAACTGGGGCGTTTTGCCACAAATATCACACTTCATTAATTCCTCTTGACCGTTAGGTTAAATTTAGGTAATATGCTTTTAACATACTATCACAGAGACACGGGCTTGGCAAGGACTGAGCATATGAAGCCGGTCGTGTATGATGAGAGTATGGGTCTGGTAACAACCTGAGGAGATTAACTAGGAAGGTGTGGAATGAAACAGGTTGATTCTATCAACGGCAGGGAATTCCGGGAGATGCTGTCCATTGCAACTTCCTGGCTTGAAAAAAGCGCCTCGGATATAGACGCCCTGAACGTTTTTCCCGTACCTGATGGAGATACCGGCACCAATATGCTGCTTACAATGCGCTCCAGCGTGGAGGAAGCCCAGGAAGTCACCGACTCCAAGGCTTCGGAGATGGCTAAAGCCATTGCCCAGGGAGCATTGATGGGAGCAAGAGGAAATAGCGGCGTAATCCTGTCGCAGATATGGCGCGGACTGGCAAAAGGTCTGGAGGATAAAAAAACGGTAACCGGCGTCGACATTGCCCATGCTATGCATATTGCCTCGGATATGGCGTATAAGGGAATTATCAACCCCGTGGAAGGAACAATTCTTACCGTGGTCAGGGAGGCCTCGGATGCCGGTCTTGCCAGAATTGAAGAAGGTGATGGCGACCTTATTTCGATAATGGAAGCCATAGTCGAAGCTGCCAGCGAGTCGGTGGCTAATACTCCTACCTTACTTCCGGTGCTGAAAGATAATGGGGTAGTGGATGCGGGCGGTCAGGGTCTTTACACGATTCTTGAAGGGGCTCTTCGCTATCTGAGAGGCGAAGCGGAGCAGATGCAGTTTCGCAAGCCTCAGATGATTGCCAGCAATATCCCCCAGCCTGTCCGGATGCCGCAGGTGGAAGAGGAAGCGGAGGTTCCTTTCGGCTATTGTACTGAATTCATGCTGAAAGGCGAAGGGATTGACCCGGATAAAATCAGGACGAGACTGAAGAGAGAGGGTGTGTCCCTTATCGTCGTCGGTGACGAAAACACAGCCAGGATTCATATTCATACTCTGGACCCGGGCAAGGTAATCCGGTATGCTACGTCTCTGGGTACGATGCATCAGGTATCTGTCAGGAACATGGACGAGCAGTACCGCGATTTCCTTGAGATGCAAAAAGCCAGGGCACCGGAAGTTGACACGGCAACCGTTGCCGTTGTCTCCGGGGAAGGCCTTGCCGAGGTTTTCGCCAGTCTGGGAACAACGGCTATCGTTCCGGGCGGGCAGACTATGAATCCCAGCACCAAGGATATACTACAGGCGGTAAAAGCGGTGGCTTCAGATAAGATTATAATTTTGCCCAATAATAAGAACATAATACTTTCTGCCGAGCAGGTTAAGACTCTTACCGATAAAACGGTAGAGGTAATCCCGACGGAAACGATACCCCAGGGCGTGGCGGCACTTCTTGCCTTTGATTATGAAGCAGATTTCGAGACCAATGCCGAACTGATGAGGGAAGCGAAATCGCTGGTGAAGACAATCGAAATTACAAGAGCGGTACGCTCAGCCCAGCTGGACGGTCTGAGCATCAAGAAAAGGCAGGTTATCGGTCTTCTGGACGGTGAGTTGCTGGCGGCAGGGAAAAATACCATCGATATCCTCAATAAAATGCTTGCTAAAATGGACATGCATCAAAACGAGATAGTTACAATCTACTATGGTGCGGATACCGGGCCTGACGAAGCAGAACAGATCAGCGGTAGCATCAGGGAAAAATACCCTCAGCTACAGGTTGAGGTAGTCAAGGGCGGGCAGCCCTACTATGATTACATAGTCTCCATAGAGTAATACGGAGGACATATTATGGCAGTAAAGATTGTAACCGATAGTTTATCCGATATAACCGGTGACCTTGTTGATGAACTTGGAGTCGCCATTGTACCGCTGACCGTGCTTTTCGGTCACGAAACCTATCTTGACCGGGTTACTATAACCACGGATGAGTTCTATGACAGGTTGATTAATGGCACTGTCTGGCCTACCACCACGCAGCCTACTCCTGCTGCTTTTGCTGAAGTCTATAACAAACTGGCAGAGGAAACGGATGAAATCCTGGTCATTACCGTCTCCAGCAAGCTCAGTGGCACCTATCAGTCCGCTCTGGGTGCCATAAGTCTGGTCGAGAAGGAATGTCGCATTGAGGTTATAGACTCGGAGAAGGTGGCAATGGGACTGGGCTTGATAGTAATCGCTGCCGCCGGAAAAGCTAAAGAGGGCGCGAGCCTGGACGAGCTTATCGAGTTTGTAAAAGGGGCGATAAACCGCTCCCACTTCATTGTCTATTTCGATACCCTTACCTATCTTGCCAAGGGAGGGCGTATCGGTAAGGCGAAGGAACTGATGGGCTCGGTACTCTCAATCAAGCAGATACTGACCATTAAAGAAGGAGAAATGGCTCCCCTGACCAGAAAGCGGTCTTTAGCTGCCGGTATGGATTATCTGTACAATTTCGTGGTCGGGCATCCCAATATCGCTGAACTGGCTGTAGAACATACCACCAACCTTGAAGAAGCGGATAGACTGGCTGAACGCATAAACGCGGCTGTTCCTAAAAAGGTCATCTACAGGTCGACGGTCAGCCCGGTACTGGGGGTTTACGGCGGTCCCGGTGCCATAGCGGTAACCGTTCTGGAAGCGTGAAGCAAACAGACGGTATCGGGCTGAAGTCAATCTTTTCATGTCTGTCGTCACACCTGCGGCGTTATAGACAACGGAGGCGGAACTGTGTCGTTTAGTGCTGAGTCTCTGCGAAAAGTCCTCGAACTTGAAATCAGTAAGGGCTATGCAGATTCAGCGGTGATGGGCGGTCTGGACAGGTTCCTCCGTAACTGGGCTGGTCAGGCAGCGGAGTCGATAACCAGACCGCAGCTTCTCAGACGTTTTAAAAAGCTTCGTCTCGATAAATCGGATTATGCCTCGCTGGAAACAGAGCAGCGTAAAGACTTCATTAACGGCATCCTTGATTTTACAGGTGAACTGCAAGTAGGCGAGAAAGAGAAAGCGGAACCGAAACATCCTTCTCTCACCACAAAACCAGCTGCGAAACCGCGGGTAAAAAGTACAGCGACCGGACAGTCCATAGACTCACCGATTACCGTGGTCAAAGGTATAAGCACCAGCCTGGCGGAACGGTTCGGCAAGATGGGTATAAAAACGGTCAGAGACCTGCTATATTTCTTCCCCCACCGCCATCTCGACTACAGCCGGACGAAGAAAATTTCGGAGCTTACCGAGGGGAATGAAGAGACAATCGTGGCTAACGTCTGGGAAGCCCGCGAGACCAGACCCGGGGGCAGGAAAAGTACCGAAGCCACGGTTGGCGATGATACCGGTAATGTCAGGGTAGTATGGTTTAACAATCCTTACCTCGCCAAAAGGCTGACCACCAATACCCGTATCGTTATCAGCGGGAAAGTAAGTGTATTCCAGGGCAGGCACGTCTTTCAGTCTCCCGAGTGGGAATTTTTCGAGGACAAAGAGCTCGTCCACGCGGGAAGGCTGGTACCCCTCTATTCTCTCACACAGGGACTCCGTCCCCGTCAGGTGAGGAAACTGATGAAAGAGGTGGTCGACCGCTGGGCGTGGCAGGTGGAGGACTTTCTACCGGCGGGACTCAGAGAGAGGCAGAAGCTGCTGGAGCTGCCACAGGCTATAAGCCAGGCACACTTCCCGGACGACGAGATACTTAAAAACAGAGCCAGGGTACGCCTTGCTTTTGACGAGCTTTTTCTCCTCCAGCTGGGAGTGCTGAAGAAAAAACGGGACTGGCAGGAGGGGCAGCCGGCAAACCCGATTGCCACGGATACCGCGGTGCTGGAAGCGTTCATAAAATCCCTGCCCTTTGAGTTGACCGCCGCCCAGCAAAAAACGCTGAAGGAACTGCTCGATGACCTTGGAAAGCCGAGGGCGATGTCCCGGCTTCTGCAGGGAGAGGTAGGCAGCGGCAAGACGGTAGTGGCTACCGCCGCCCTGCTTATGGCGGTGGCGAACGGCTATCAGGGCGCCCTGATGGCGCCGACCGAAATCCTTTCCGAGCAGCATTTCTCAACTATCTGCAATCTCCTGTCCGGGGCGGGAAACCAGGAAGAGGAAGAGGACTACCTCCGCACCTTTTCCGGTTTACTGTCCCGACCCGTTACCATAGCGCTGCTCATCGGCTCTATAGCGGCGGCGAGAAAGCGTGAACTTCAGCAGAGGATTCTGGACGGCAGCGTTGATATCGTCATCGGAACTCACGCCCTTATCCAGCAGGAAGTGGAGTTTCACAGACTGGGGTTTGCCGTGATAGACGAGCAGCACCGGTTCGGGGTTGAGCAGCGTTCGGCGCTGAGGCAGAAAGGTTTCAACCCTCACGTATCGGTAATGACGGCGACTCCCATTCCGAGGACGCTTGCCCTGACGTTGTACGGCGACCTCGACCTTTCGGTTATCGACGAACTGCCGCCGGGAAGGCAGACGGTGAAGACCAGGTGGCTCAAACCGGCGCAGAGGGAGAGCGCCTACGCATTCATCCGTAAACAGGTTGCCGCCGGCAATCAGGCGTTTATCATCTGCCCGCTGATCGAGGAATCGGAGGCGGTGCAGGCTCGCGCCGCCACCATTGAGTACGAACGCCTCTCTCAAGAGGTTTTTCCCGAGCTCAAGTTGGGGCTGCTTCACGGGCGTATCTCGGCGGCGGACAAGGAAAAGGTAATGCGGCGTTTCCACTCCGGCGAGCTTGATATCCTGGTGGCGACCCCGGTGGTGGAGGTGGGAATAGACGTGCCCAATGCCACGGTAATGATGGTGGAGAGCGCCGACAGGTTCGGTCTGTCCCAGCTTCACCAGTTTCGCGGCAGGGTAGGGCGCGGGAGCGAGCAGAGCTACTGCATGCTGCTGGCGGAGAACCCGTCACAGGTAGCCCGGGAGCGGCTCGATATTATCGAGAATGTCCAGGACGGATTCAAGCTGGCGGAAGAGGACCTGAAACTGCGCGGTCCCGGTGAATTCTTCGGCACGCGGCAGAGCGGCCTGCCCGACCTGCGAATGGCTAAATTATCGGATGTGGGACTGCTGGAAGTAGCCCGCAGCGAAGCGATAATGCTCTTCGAAAAAGACAAAAACCTC